>JAPYWO010000111.1 GCA_028276305.1 Candidatus Thermokryptus sp. | reverse complement strand
AAATTCCCTCTGCTTTTTTCATGGCGTGTTCTTTGCTGTAACCTTCAACCTCCCTTCCAACATTTATTAAACCGCCGGCGTTTATAACATAATCGGGAGCATAAAGAATGCCATGTTCCATCAACATTCTATCGTGCTTATCCTCGTCAAGTAACTGGTTATTCGCACCGCCAGCGATTATCTTGAACTTAAATCTTGGGATTGTCTCGTCGTTTATAATTCCACCCAGCGCACAAGGTGCGAAAATATCCGCATCAACATCATAAATTTTCTCTGGTTCTACAAATTCAACTTTATATTCATCAACGCACATCTTAACTTTTTCAGGGATTATGTCTGTTATATAAACTTTTGCTCCGTCCTTTACAAGATGCTGGCATAAGAAACGCCCAACTTGACCCGCACCTTGAATTGCAACTTTTTTCCCAGCAAGTGACTCATTTCCGTAAACTTCCTTTACACATGCTTTTATCCCAACATAAACTCCATACGCAGTCACAGGGGCTGGATTACCGCTACCGCCAAGCGATTCTGGTATCCCAGTGACATACTTTGTTTCAGCATAAATCCATTCCATGACTTTTTCATCAGTTCCAACATCTTCAGCCGTTATATATCTACCACCCAAACTTTGAACAAACCTTCCAAAAGCCCTAAAAAGCGCTTCGTTCCTTTGCTTCTGCGGGTCTCCAATTATAACCGCTTTCCCACCACCGAGGTTAAGTCCAGCAACCGCAGCTTTATAAGTCATCGCTTTTGAGAGGCGAAGCACATCATAAAGTGCGTCCTCTTCCTTCTCATACTTCCACATTCTAACTCCACCAAGTGCTGGTCCAAGAACAGTGCTGTGAATTGCAATTATCGCTTTTAACCCCGTTGATTCCTCATGGCAAAAAACAACCTGCTCATGACCTTCTTTGTGGATCAGTTCAAATATGTTCATGATTTCCTCCATTTTTGATTTTAAGTTTATCGGTGAACTGCCCAATTTTGTTGGGCAGGAGTGTAATCCTCGGCGAACCTGTTATTGGATTGGTATCAACTATAACTTCAGCCCCGTAAACATTTTTTATGTTATCGCTTGTTAACACAAAATCTGGCTTCCCGATTGCGTACACTTCGCCGGAAGACAACAAAATTACTTTATCGCTGTAAGATGAAATCAAATTCAAATCATGCGAAACAGCTATGACAGTGACACCTTTTTCAATTGATAAGCTTTTAAGAAGCGAGAAAATCTCAACTTGGTGGGAAATATCAAGGTGAGCATTTGGTTCGTCAAGTAAAATTATCTGCGGTTGCTGGGCTAAAGCTCTTGCGATCAAAACACGCTGTCTTTCTCCAAAAGATAAAGCTGTAATCGGTTTATCAGCCAAATCAATTGTATTCGTCAACTCCATAACTTGTAGGGCAATTTCAACATCTTTGCGATTTTCAAAGCCGATTCCCTTTAAATATGGCGTCCTTCCCATTAAGACAACCTCAAGCGATGTGTATGGAAAAGCGAAAGTATTATCCTGTGGGACAAAACCTATGAGGCGTGCGATTTCTCTCCTTGAGTATGATTTTATATCACGATCAAAAATTAACACTTTCCCCTTTTGTGGTGTGAGAACTCGTATTAAAACTTTAAGTAGTGTTGTCTTCCCGGAGCCATTTGGTCCTATCAAACTTACAAACTCACCCCGGGAGACATCAAAGCTTATATTTTTAAGAACGGGCACATCGCCATAGCTGAAGCATATTTCCTGGACTTTTATCGCCATAATTATGTCACAGTTTTATAATCCAATTCAAATTTAACCAAAAAAGGGAAATATCCCAAATTCACCCCCTAAATTAAAAAGTGGGCAGGCGCGGAATCGAACCGCGGACACACGGCTTTTCAGGCCGTTGCTCTACCAACTGAGCTACCTGCCCAAATTTCACATAAAAGATAAAAAATTTGGAAAACAAAATCAAATTTTAAATTCACTGTAAACTCTCAACTAAAACACGCCGAAAATCTCTTTCTTCTCCAAACTTTTTTCCGCATCATAAAATGGTTAAATTTATCAAAAAAATTCCACCGATGATGGAAAAAGCTCCAAAGGTCAGCATAATCATCCTAAACTGGAACACAAAACATTTCCTTGAGAAATTCCTGCCCCCGTTACTTCAAACTGACTATCCAAACTTTGAGGTTATCGTCGCTGATAACGGTTCAAAAGACGGAAGCACCGACTTGATAGAGGAGAAATTTAAAAATGTTAAGCTGGTTAAATTTGATAAAAATTATGGATTCGCTGGCGGATATAATCGCTCTTTTAAATTTGCGGATGGGAAATACATCGTATTACTTAATTCGGATGTTGAAGTAACACCTAATTGGTTGAATCCTATCATAAACTTTATGGAGGAAAATCCAGATGTTTTCGCGTGTCAACCCAAAATTCTCTCTTTTTACGAAAGAAATAAATTTGAATACGCCGGAGCATGTGGGGGCTTCATTGATGTGTTCGGTTATCCTTTCTGTCGTGGCAGAATTTTTGACTTTTGTGAAGAAGATAAAGGTCAATATGATGATGCAATTCAAGTTTTCTGGGCAACAGGCGCTTGCCTCGTTGTTAGAAAAGAACTTCTCAAAGAGATAGGTTTTCTTGATGAGGATTTCTTCGCACATATGGAGGAAATTGACCTTTGTTGGCGCGCAAATCTTAACGGCTATAAAATTTTTTGCCTACCGCAGAGCATCGTCTACCATGTCGGTGGTGGAACTTTACCCAAAATAAACCCCTGGAAGACATTTCTAAATCACAGAAACAGCTTGATAATGTTGGAGAAAAATCTTGACACCCCGAAACTTTTTCTCATCATCCCAATAAGATTAATACTTGATTTAGTAACTGCGTTCACTTACCTTGTCAAAGGTGACATCAAAAATTTCATCGCTGTGTTAAAGGCGATCTTCGTCTTTTTATTTTTTCAACCGAAATGGATTCGCAAAAGAATTGAAAACAGGAAAAACCTTAAAAGGAGAAAAATTGAAGATAAATTGATTTATAAAAGAAGCATCGTTTTTGACTACTTCATTTTGGGCAAGAAAAAATTTTCCGATTTGAAATTTTAAAAATAAACCCCACCTAAAATCGTCCTCTTAACAGCGCCAGTTACCGATTTTATATTAGCTGGATTTCCCGAAATTGTTTCATTTGCAAGGACTGCGAAACATATCGCTTCCTTAGCGTCCGATGATATACCAAACTCATCGCTTAATTTCACCGGAACTTTGAAATATCTCTCAAGCGCGCTCACCATAAACTTATTTTTAGCTCCACCGCCACTGACTATTATCTCGTCAATTTCAACATTCGGCTTTATAAAAAACTCGTAATTTTTATATACCGCATAAGCTGTGAACTCACTCACTGTCGCTATTATATCTTTCGGGTCTAATGAAATTTCTTCGGACCATTTTAAAATTTTCTCAACAAAAGCTGAGCCGAATTCTTCCCTCCCCGTTGACTTCGGTGGTTTTTTAGCGATGAAAGGATGCTGGCTCATTTTACTTAACAATTCCTGCGATACAGTTCCGCTTTGTGCTATTTTTCCATCCTCATCATAATCTTTCCGAAAGAAAATTTTCACAAGAGCATCAACAACCATATTCCCAGGACCCGTATCAAACGCGATTACCTCTTCAACATCACAATTTCTTTTTAAAACCGTGAAATTAGCTATCCCTCCGATATTCAGAACAAGGCGATTAATTTCATCTGAGCCGAAAATTAAATAATCAAAATACGGGACAAGTGGAGCGCCTTCCCCACCAAGAGCGACATCACCGATTCTGAAATTTCCAACGGTTGGGATACCTGTGAGCTTGGCTATCACACCAGGGTCGCCAATTTGCAATGTGGACTTCACTCTATAACCGAACATTTCAACAGCGTTTGGCAAATGCTGGATCGTTTGCCCATGGGAACCAATAAGATCAACTTCAGATGGTTTCAAATTCAGCTCTTCAAGCGTCTTAAAAACTGAATCCGCATAAATTTGAGCTATCAAAAAATTTAATCTGCAAATTTCATCCACTCTGCTTGTCTCGGGTCGAGAGTTTTTCAATATCAACCATTTCAAATCCTTTTCAAACGGAAAAGTCCTCCACCCGATCGTCTTAATTTTTGTACCCTTGCCGTTGCCTTTCACCTCAACTACAGCGACATCAACACCATCGGCGGATGTCCCCGACATTAAACCAACTATTACTTTGGTCTCCTTCCTCCTTAACTCAAGTAACTTTTCAAGCATAACTTCTCAAGTATTTAAAAGTTCAATTTCAATTTTTTTAGGTATTAAACCTTTTTCATATCCAAGGTCAAGAAACAACTGAATTGCTTTCTTACCTACCTCTCCGCAGTCAAGCGTCAGCTCGTTAACATACATTCCCACAAATTTATCGGCGAGTTTTTCATCCATACCTCGGGCAAATTTAAGAGCGTATCTAAGTGCTTCATCTCTATTTCCCATCGCATATCTTACGCTTTCCCTCAAAAGATTTGAAATCTTCCTCGCAAGTTCAAAGCCAAGTTCTTTCTTGACAACATTTCCACCAAGAGGCAAAGGTAAACCAGTTTCTCTCTGCCACCAATTTCCAAAGTCAATGATTTTCTTAAGCCCGGAATTTGAATAAGTCAATTGCCCCTCGTGAATTAAAAGACCAGCATCAACCTCATCTTTAATCACAGCTTCAATTATCTTGTCAAATTGAATGACCTTGTATTTAACCTCTGGCTCAAAAATCTTCAAAATTAAAAATGCGCTTGTCAATGTCCCGGGGACCCCAACTAAAAAATTTTTCAAGTCCCTTGGTTCAAATTCCTTCTTTGATACCAAAATCGGTCCATAACCCAAACCCATACTTGAACCGCTCGGAAGGAGAATATACTTGTCCGAAACATAGGCATAAGCATGAAAAGATATCGCCGTGACATCATAAACACCTTCAAATGCCTTGCGATTTAAAGTTTCAATATCACTTAAAACATTGACAAATTTCAAACCATCGGATTTAATTTTACCATTTACAAGTGCGTAAAACATAAAAGCATCGTCTGAATCAGGGCTATGTGCAATTGTTATCTCCTTCATTTTGATCACAATTTGTTTTGGATTAAAGCTTTGCGGATGGACACAATTTATTTATCTTACAAATTAAACATTTCGGTTTCCTCGCTTCACAGACATATCTTCCATGCTCACCTATCAGATGAGAGAAAAGCGTCCATTTGTCTTTCGGGACGATTTCCATGAGCTCAAACTCAATTTTATCGGGATTTTTACTCTTAACCAAACCAAGCCGTGCAGTTACTCTTTTCAAGTGTGTATCAACTATTATACCTTGTTTTCCAAACGCATTTGCAAGAACAGCGTTGGCTGTCTTTCTTCCGACCCCGGGGAGTTTGACGAGTTCTTCAAGCGTGTCAGGAACTTGACCATTGTATTTCTCAACTAAAACTTTACAGCAATTTTTTATCGCCTTTGCTTTATTCCTATAAAATCCCGTTGGCTTAACTTCCTGCTCAAGTGTCTTAAGATCAGCATTTGCGTAATCGTCCGCTGTGCGATACTTCTTGAAAAGATATTCCGTGACTTTGTTAACCCTTTCATCTGTACATTGCGCAGCGAGGATCGTCGCAACGAGAAGTT
>JAPYWO010000110.1 GCA_028276305.1 Candidatus Thermokryptus sp. | reverse complement strand
GGTTGTCAAACTTACTTAAAATTCTCATATAACCTTTGCTTGAAAATACAACAACAAGACGCCTCTGCCAAAATAATCCTTCAAGAAATGTGTATTTCTCCTCCCTTTCAAACTCCTTAACCTCAACAATATCATCAGCCCCAAGCGGTAGCTCTTTTATCTTAGCCCATATTGAATAAATTGGATGCGTTTGAAAAATTTTTTCAATATAACTACCTTCAAGCCGTGACTTAATCTTATCAAGTAGGTCTCTTGCACCCATGTTAAATTGACTTGACCTTGAATGGTTTAGGTCATCAATTAAAATTATCCCACCGTTTTTTACGCAAGCAACAAAGTTATCAATCGCAATCGGAGAAAATTGAGGTTTCACAACGCCTCCGCCTATAACGACAAGGTCAGCGTTTGAAATTGACTTTGATTCTGGTTTGCCAGTTTCAATTGAAACTTTCAATCCCTCTTTTTTATTTAAAAATTCAGCCAAGTTTTTCAAGCCCGCTTCAATTATATCTTCACCATCGCCACCATATCTAACCTGGAAAATTTTTATCTCTTTCTCCTTCAAACTTTTAAAATCAACCCCGCCCTCAACCGAGGCTATCACCTTTGTGGTCTCTTTAGGAGCGCGTATAACTGGCACACGCTTAAAGTAAAAGTTTATATCAATGAAATCGCTTGGGACATTATTCTCATCATAACCGATGATGAAATTTTTCAAAGTCACTTTGATTTTCTTAACGCCCTCGGATAAAGGGTCAAAAACGATCAATCCCTCACGGCTATCTCCCTTGTAAAGAGGTCGCCCGTAAGTTAACATTGTCCTCCTTGCAATCCCCATCCTTGCTTCAAAAACTTCTTCATCAATCCCTGATGAGCCCTTTCTCGCGCGATAATATTCCTCCAAACTGTGAAATTTGCTCGTCTTAGCGTCAAGCCCGTAGGCAATAAATCTATCCCCCCTGTCACTTAACAAAATAGCATTTTCGGGGTCAAAGTTAATTTTGGGGGCAGTGTAATTATAAATTGAAACCTTAAAAACAGTGAAACGATTTGGTGTATAACCAAGTTCTGGGTCAACCCAATCACCGTAAGTGTATGGATTCGTTGAATAAATTCCTCCCTTTGATTCTTCTGGAAACTCATAATTATTGAGTTGATAATCGCTCATATACTTTATTTCAACCTTGAAAGAGCCCCTGTTGTAAACTATCGTCATTGAATCCTTACCGATTTGATAACTTGTATCACCGATTGACACAATCATATCTAAGTCCGGGACAATTTCGTATTCAACCTTTTCGGGCGGGAACAAAAGGAAACGATAAACGCCATCACAACCGTTCAGGGTGAAAAAAGCAATCGCAACGAGAAAAATTTTTTTCAGCATTTTCAAACAGATTTAATTTTCGTTTACAAATTCAAATTTAAAATCAATTGCCTTGACCTTCACATTTTCCTGATAGATTGAAACCTCCGGGATCACAAGGAGCAACCATTTGACTTTTTCAGTTGGCTTTTTAAAAACAATCAAACCACGCCTTACGACGCCGGGATAAATTTTTTCATCCCGAAGCAAAATATCCCGCAACAATTTTCTGTTAAGTTCAACCCTTCTTTGGCTCGTCAAAAGATATCCAGCCCAGAAAGGATCGTAAATCGTATACGGGGTTATATATCTCATCGGATAAGGCACCGTCTCAGATTGAATTATATCGTCAACTTCAAGCGACCTATATTGATTTCTTTTATCATCAAGTAAAACAGCCATTGATGGTTTTATCTCAATTTTATCTGATCGCAAATTCTCAATCACAACATCAAAAACGATGTAAGGTATTTTCCCGAGGTCATCTTCAAATGGGCTCGGGACATTCCTGGGGGCTATTGGGTTGCCAAATGCATCATAGTAATTCCCGTACTCTTGGAGGTGGATGTATTCGTTATACGCTGAAAGTATCTCGGCGTTGTCATCTTGAGCGTAATTTATGTATTCATCCTTTAAAATTTTCTCAAAGTCCTTTTTGTCGTAAGATTTTCCAGCGCTTATTTTTCTTATTTCAGCCGGGGTGAGGATTTTAACACCTATCTTAACACTATCTTTCAAGACAACTGCGAGAGTTTCTTTAACCGCTTGAGATTGTATTGTCGGTACAGGGCTTTCTTCTTGATATTCGCTCAAAAAATAGGCACAGCCCGCAAGTAAAATGTTAACCAAAAAGAAAATGGATTTAAATTTCATTTTTCAACACCTCCAAAACCTAAAAATTTTTTATTGTTGCATGACGACTTTTTCTTTATTTTTCGCAACGATACCGCCGGGTTGATTCATAGCAAAGATCAATATATTCAAACCAAGTTGCAATTGTCTTGCGTTATCAAGTGGTGGTGTTGCATATGGCCAGTCGCCCCAAGCTTGAGTATAACCTTTATTGGAGAGAACAACAGCAAGACGTCCGCCAAGCCAAATCCCTTCAAGGTAGTTATATACCTCCCTTGCTGGTCTTCTTGAGTCAACTCTTGCGAGGTCATCACCTGCTGGTGGACCATCAAAATCCTTCCAAATATGATAAATCGGATGATTGTTCGGTATCCTTTCCCAAACAGCATCATAGCCAAGAGCATCTTGAATCAATTGTTTAACAGATCTCGTAAAAGGACCATAAGCCGATGCGAGACCATCATCAATGAAAAGAAATCCGCCAGAGCGTAGATACCTTGCGAGATTTTCAACCTCATTTTTAGTATAAATTACCTCTCCATCATAGCCCATCATTATTAGAATTGGCACATCCATTATATTTTTTGAGTCAAGCCGAATTGAGCCCATGAGGTTTAATTGGAGATTTGGAAGAACCTCCATTGCATATCTTTGAAGGTTTTGCAAAGCAGCCGGTCTGTAGTTCCACATTGGCTCACCGTTTGGAGCCGATTTACTACTTCTATATTCAACTTGATAAACATTTAAAAAACCACGCCAATCCTCTTTGCTTCTCCCTCGCTCAAGCCAACCCTCAAACCTATCCATAAAATTCGTATAGCTAATCAATTCCTCCTGTAAACTCTTTACACTTTTACTGGCGTAACGCATGTTCGTTATATCATAATTCAAACTCGGTCCTGTTAACATCGCTGGTGGCGAATAGGTCCTTTCAACATATTCACCAGGTCTTGCAAGCGAAGCGAGTGATGTCCCACTGTGGGTCACAGCTGTGGTCATGGAACGAGCTGCAAATCTGGGCTTTTGCGGTGCTGTGAACCTTTGAAGAACACGCTCAACTATAGTTGGCATTTTCCTGAACTCAATGCTCTTCGTTAAACGAGGCGGTCTTTGTATAAATTTCACCGTCGTCGGCGGTCTCTTAACTTCCTTCTTTTCGGGAAGCTTTATATTCAAAACTATCGGCAAGCTATGAAGCAAGAAAGCGATCAAAAGAAACCTCAACAGAGCTTTTCTATTGTCATAAATAAATCGCGCGATTTTATCGCTTAATTCAACGCCAGGTATTTTATAATTTCCTCCGTTCATTTGACTTGCACTTCTTCTTCCTCTTTTTCGGTTGCTATGGCAAGTTGATCAATCCCGCAAAGTTTTGCAATATCCATGACCTTGACGACAATCCCGTGAAGCGTCTTTTTGTCCGCCTTTATAATTAAAACCTTGCTCCCAAAAATTTCCTTATCTTTGAGCATTTCCTCTTGCAAATTGTCAAATGTAACGCGCCTGCCATTTAAGTCCATTTCACCGCTTGAAGAGATAACTATCGTCAAGTCCTTCTCAGGCGGTGCATCAGAAGAAGCAGCGCTCGGCAAATCAACCTTTAAACCGCTTTGAACAGCAAAAACTGTCGTCACCATGAAAAATATCAAAAGTTGGAAAACGCAATCAATCATAGGTGTCAAGTTGATGTCAACTGAATAATCGCCATTTCCTTTTTTCTTCCTCATGGCTTGCTTTACTCTTTTTTCTCTTTAAAATATCCCCGAACTTCTTCTTCAATTGCCTTCGCTTCTTCGTCCGAGATGTCAAGTTCAATTCTTTTCCTTCTCAAATATTCAAGTTCCTCTTCGCTCAAGTTCCCATTCCTGTAAACTGATTTCAAAATTGATTTATATGTCTCAATTCTGCCGTGTTCACGAAGGAGAGTGTTTATGAAATGATTTTCAAATGGTGCAAGCCGACTTGTGATTTTTTCTGCCCTTCTCTTTAAGAAACTATAACCAAGAACCGATGGGATTGCAACCGTTAAACCAGCAGCTGTTGTTAGAAGCGCCACCGATATTCCGTGCGCTACAACCGCCGGGTCACCACGACCTCCTTTTGCAAGCTCATCAAAAGACATTATCATACCAACGATAGTTCCAAAAAGACCAAGCAAAGTGGCCACATTCGCAATCGTGCTAACAATAGGCAAAAATTCCTCAAGATACTCAGATGTTGAATCAACCGCGGTGTCAATCAACTCCTGACGCATATCGTTAATTGAACGATTTTCTTGAAGAAGGAATTCATATCTTTTCAAAACCGAGAGAAAAACGAACGAAAGAATAGAGCGTCTCTCTTCAAAATACTTAACAAGCGGTTCAATTTTTTTGTTTTCTTTCAAAATCCCCTCAATCTTCTCAAGCTCACTTGCTATCTTTTTATCCCCAGGGACACGCACATACCTGTAAATCCTCTCTATAATTATCCCCATTGAGATCACTGAAAATATGAAAAGCGGAACCATTATGTAAGGTCCGCCCTTGATTATAATGTCAACAAGCCAATTGTCCCAAAGCCAAGACCACCACGACTTTTGCTCAATTAATGCGACCATAACCTAAACCAAATTTATTTTAAAAATTAAAATTGCTCTTTATCCATTCAAGATGTTCCTTTGCGAAAATAACAGCCGAACGAGCATTGTCATCGTTTGAATTTGCGTAATCGCGAATTATCTCCTCATACATTTTAGCTGCCCTTCGCCAATCACCAAGCTGTTCGTATGCAGCTGCTATATTGACACGACAACCAACAACTATATCCGAATCAGGATACTTCTGCCATATCTTCGTAAGCTCCTCAATCGCCTTCCTATAATCTTTGTTGTCAAAGTATTTCATCGCCTCTTGATATTCGGCATAGATGTTTATAAGCTTCAAGTCCTTTATGAGTTGCCTTGCCTCTTCAACTTTTTCATGATTTGGATACATTGAAATGAACTCCTCGTACGCCTGCTGTGCTTTTTGATAATCTTTTGAATTATAGTAATAATCGCCAATTGTGAAAAGGGCTATCGGGGCGTGCTCACTTTTTGGATAACGCTTCACAACCTGTTTAAAAATTTCAACCATCTGTTCGGGTTTTTGAAGCTCGTAATAACACCAACCCTCGCTATAAAGAGCAAGCGGAGCAAGTTCACTTGAAGGAAAAATTCTATAAACATTTCTATACTCACGGATCGCATCTTCATACTTGCCCATATTGTAGAACGCTTCCCCTATGTTAAAATACGCCTCAGGCGTCAAATCATCACGCGGGAACTCACGAACGAAACGCCTGAAATGGCTTATCGCTTTATCCCAGTAACCGAGCCGAAAGTTTGAATAAGCCAAGAAGAATAAAGCATTTTTATAATTTTCCGCCTTCGGATAAAGCTTGGTAAACTTGTCAAAAATTTCAATTGCGTAATCATACTCGCCATTATCGTAATAAACAGCCCCAACCGAATAAAAAACATCTTGGATGAACTTTGAATTTG
>JAPYWO010000109.1 GCA_028276305.1 Candidatus Thermokryptus sp. | reverse complement strand
ACTTCATTCGCTTTTGAGATTATACCAAGCGCTGAGCATGGCGCATCTACAAGAGCTCTGTCAAAAATTTCGGGGAGGATGTTCCCAAATCTGTTTCCATCCATTGAAGTAACAGCGATATTTAAAATCCCAAGTCGTTCAATGTTATGAACGAGGACTTTTAAACGGTCGGGGATAACATCGTTCGCAAAAATTACACCGGAATTTTTCATTAACTGGGCAATATGCGTTGCTTTTGAACCCGGAGCAGAGGCGATGTCAAGAATGTATTCCCCAGGTTGGGGAGATAATGCAACCGTTGGAAGCATAGATGATAAACTTTGAATGTAGAATAAACCCGCAAAATGTTCAATTGTCTTTGAAATCGGCACGGGCTCCTCAAGCACTGTGAAAGCACCCGGGACTGATTCAACTTCATTTAACTTAAAACCGAGGTTTTCAAGTCGTGTTCTCAGTTCATCGGGTGAGATTTTTAATGTGTTTGTCCTAATGCAAAGTGGCGGACTTGATTGTAGGGATTTTATCATCTTTTCCGCGGAAACAGGGTCAAGAATTTTGTGAAGATAATTTAGAATTTTTGTTCTCATAGATTCGTTAATGCAAATTGTGATTTTTTCTTAATATATCATTTTTGGAGATGGAAGGCAAAATTTATCTTTTGTCTTTTTGATTGATTTTTAATGAAATTTTTCGTAAAATTAATTCAAGAAAAACAAAGTAGCCCTTTACAGATGAGCAAGGAAGCGAAATGGTTTTTGGGAATAATTGGAATAATTCTATCTCTGGCGGTGCTTTTGGTGGCATTGAGTTTTTATACGCTTGTTTCTTCTATGAAAGTTGAAGCTGAGGAGGAAATTGACTCCGGGAAGGATAAAGTTGCTTTAATTGAGTTGAAAGGAGTTATTATAAGTTCGGAGGAAATTGTAAAGCAGATAAAGAAATACGCAAAAAGTACATCGGTCAAGGCGATTGTTTTTTATGTTGATTCTCCGGGAGGAGGAGTATCAGCAAGTGAGGAGATATTTCAAGAATTGAAGAAGGCAAGGGAGAAAAAACCGGTAATTGTTTCTATGGGTTCGGTTGCTGCAAGTGGCGGTTATTATGTTTCTCTTGCTGGAAGTAAAATAGTTGCAAACCCAGGCACTATAACTGGGAGTATTGGTGTTATAGCCCAATTCCCAAATTTTAAAAAATTGCTTGATAAAATTGGCGTTGATTTTGAAATAGTGAAAAGTGGGAAGTTTAAGGATTCAGGGAATCCCTATCGTGGTTTAACCCCGGAAGAAAGAAAGTATTTTCAAAGTGTAATAGATGATGTTTACGAGCAGTTTGTTAACCATGTTGTAAATGAGCGGAAAATGAAGAAAGATGATGTTTTGAAAATCGCTGATGGTAGAATTTTCACGGGCAAACAAGCCCTTGAACTTGGACTTGTTGATACTCTCGGGACACTTGAAACTGCTATAAAAATTGCTGGAGAAATGGCTGGTATAAAAGGAGAGCCGAAGATTGTTAAAGAGAGAAAAAAGAAACCAGGGCTTCTTGACATACTTTTTGAGTCAAAAACTCTTGATGAGATAAAAGGAGCAATTTTAAATCAGCCGATTTTACAATATCGGTGTGAGTTTATTCCGTAAAAATTAAAAACAAAATTGAGATGAGAAATTGACGAAGACAGAATTAGTTAGAATTTTAGCAGAAAGAATAGGACCTATAGTTTCAGTTGCTGATGTTGAAAGGATAATTGATGGGGCGATTTCTATAATAATGGATTCTTTGAAGAGAGGTGATTATGTTCAGATTCGTGGATTTGGGACTTTTAGAGTTGTGAAACGAAAAGCACGAATTGCGAGAAATCCAAAAAAAGGTGAGATTGTCCCACTTGAAGACAGATATGTACCTGATTTTAAGCCAACAAGGGAGTTCAAACAGATGGTCATTGAAAGTTTGAGGCATAAAATTCTTGAGGAGAAGGGAATTCAAGGTTCGTCGTCTGGCTCAAGTGTAGAAGGGAAATCAAACGCTTAAAAATCAAGGAAATTTTTAACATGAGCGAAAAAATTTGTCCCGTTTGTGGTGTAACTTTGCCTGAACAAGCAAAGTTTTGCTATAATTGTGGTTCAAAGTTGGCTGAAGAAGTCAAGGTTTTGGTTTGCGAAGTTTGTGGATATGAAAATGAAGTTGGGAGCAGGTATTGTGTAAGTTGTGGCTCTATTTTGACTGGCGCATTGGAATCAACTTCTGAAAAAGAGAGCGGAAGAAAAATTGATATTGAATTTAAACCACCCAAAGTTCAGGAGCATAAAAGAGAAAAAGAAGTTAAACAAAGAAAGCAGAAGAGATTTAAAATTTCATCAACTCAGGTTTTTTATGTTGGGCTTGCGGTTGTTTTCTTGGGACTGGTGGTTTATGGCGTTATGAGAAAGGAAAAGGAAAAAGCTGTGGATGTACATCAACATCCCGAAATAAACTCTGAAATTATGGCTGAGATAAATAAATTGCGAGAGCGTGTTAATTCAAATCCAGACGATATTCAGGCAACATTGAAACTTGCAAATTTACTTCAAGATGTTCATATTTTTGATCAAGCTGTTGAATACTACAGGAGATATCTTGAAAGAAATGAATCAGACCCAGATGCGAGGGTTGATATGGGGATTTGTCTTTTTGAGCTCGGCAAAGTTAATGAAGCTATAGCGGAGATGGAGAAGGCGTTATCCTATGCCCCAAATCATCAATTGGCGCTTTATAATCTTGGAGTTGTAAATCTCGTTACTGGAAATGTTGAAAAAGCGAGGGAATATTTTAACAAATGCATTGATATTAATCCGAATGCCGATGTTGCCCAGAAGGCAAAAAGGATGCTTGAGCAACATAAATTCTAACAAAATTAATTTGGAGGTGAAAATTTATGCCTAACCTCAGGAAGAAGAGGAAAAAGAAGATGAACAAGCATAAGTGGAAGAAAAGACGTAGGAAGATGAGGCATAAGAAGAAGTTAAGATAGTTTATTTAGGCGGTTGCTGTATGGCAACCGCCACTTTTTATTCGTTATTGCAAATTGAAAACAAAAACTCTATTTAAATGCGAAATTTTATTTTTACTTTAATTGCACTTTTTTTGATTTTTCAATTTAAAATTGAAAATGCAAATTCTTGGGGTTTTGAAGCCCACAAAAAGATCACTGAACTTGCAATTGATATAATTTTGAACCTTCAAAGCGTAAAGGGTGTTGAACAACAGAAATTCAACTCACTTAAAAAGTTTCTTGAGGCGAACAAAGCAACCATTATTGAGAGATGCATTGAACCTGATATGGTTAGAAATGAGCTTAAAGATGAGCAATTCAATCACTTTATTGATATTGATAGATATGGAAGTTATCCTTTTGAGGAATTACCACGGGATAAAAGAAAAGCGATTGAGAAATTTGGATTTGAAAATGTTCAAAAAAATGGGCTTTTACCATGGAGAATCGCTGATGTGATGGATAGTTTAGGTGAGGCGATTTCAAATCAGAGTAATGAAAAAATGTTGAGATATTTTTCATGGATTGCGCATTATGTTGAAGATGCACATCAACCTTTACATGTCACTGAAAATTACGACGGGCATTTGACAAATCAACCGGGAATTCACTCAAGGTTTGAAACCGAACTTGTGAAGCATATGATTTCCAAGAATGGGTTGAATTTTAATCCGAAGCGACTTGCGAGTGAACTTGTTAATTTTGAACCGATTTCTGACAAAGTTAAATTTGCATTTGATATCGTCCTTGAAAGTTATAAATATATTGAGCCGATACTTGAGGCGGATAGATTTGCGAAGGATAAAATACCGGTAGAGAAACTCTATAGAGTTGAGAAGCGAGATGGAAGGACAAGATATATTTATTCCGACGATTATTACTCAATTATGAACGAGCGACTTGGTTCACTTGTCCTTTCAAGAATGGAAAAATCAGCTGTTCGGCTTGCTTATATTTGGTTAAATGTTTGGAACAACTATTACAAATAAAATTCAAGTTGAAATGAGGAAGACAAGGAGAGTTAAGACGCAAAGTAACAGGGTATATTTAAGCGAACGAGAAATACCTAAGAAATGGTATAATATAGTTTACGACTTGCCAGAGAAACCCAAACCTCCAATAAACCCTAAGACAGGTCAACCAGTATCAATTGACGAGTTAAGCACAATTTTTGCAAAAAGTTTGATTGAGCAGGAAATAAGCGAGAAACAATGGATAGAAATACCTGAGGAAGTTTTGAAAGTATATTTATTATGGAGACCAACGCCACTTATAAGAGCGAGAAATTTAGAAGAAGCGCTTGATACACCAGCAAGAATTTATTATAAGTATGAAGGTGTCAGTCCTTCGGGAAGTCATAAGCCCAACACGGCTGTCGCTCAGGCATATTATAATAAACTTGAAGGGATAGAAGTTTTGACTACTGAAACAGGGGCTGGTCAGTGGGGAAGTGCCCTTGCTTTTGCTTGTAATTACTTTGATTTGAAGTGTAAAATTTTTATGGTTAGGGCAAGTTATGAGCAAAAGCCATATAGAAAAGTTCTCATGCAGATGTGGGGCGCAGATGTGACTCCAAGTCCAAGCAATGAGACCAAAGTTGGAAGGAAAATCCTTGAATTAGACCCCGACTCTCCCGGAAGTTTAGGCATAGCCATAAGCGAAGCGATTGAAGTTGCTATCAAGGGCGAAAAAACGAAATATTCTCTTGGCAGTGTTTTAAACCATGTTTTATTGCATCAAACTATAATAGGACTTGAAGCGAAAAAACAGCTTGAAAAAATTAATGAATACCCAACATTGATAATCGGTTGTGTTGGTGGTGGATCAAATTTCGCAGGGATCAGCTTTCCTTTCTTGATGGACAAACTTTATGAAAAGAAAAAATCTTTGCGAGTTCTTGCAGTTGAACCATCCGCTTGTCCAACACTTACAAAGGGAATTTATAGCTACGACTATGGAGATACAAGCAAGTTAACTCCGCTTTTGCCAATGTACACGCTTGGTCATGATTTCATCCCTCCGAAGATACACGCAGGTGGATTAAGGTATCACGGTATGAGTCCAATTGTAAGCAAGTTATATGCGGATGGTTTAATTGAAGCGAGGGCTTACACACAGAATGAGATTTTTGATGCTGCTTTAAAATTTGCGCAAACCGAAGGAATTGTTCCAGCGCCTGAATCTGCTCATGCTATAAGAGCGGTGATTGATGAAGCGGTTAGAGCAAGGAAGGAAAACAAGGAAGAGGTAATTTTATTCAATCTTTCTGGTCATGGATTTTTTGATATGAGCGCATATCAAGATTATTTAAGTGGAGCGCTTGAAGATGTTGTTTTAACGGATTCTGAAATAGATGAATTAACTCGCAAATTAGCAGGGTATCCTCGTCCTTAAACTAAGAAAAATTAATTTCGTTATTGAAATTTGATAAAAACAAGATTCGCACCAAGTCCAACAGGTCACCTACATATTGGAGGAGCGCGAACAGCGATTTTCAATTGGCTTTTTTCAAGAAAAAATAAAGGCGAATTTTACTTGAGAATTGAAGATACCGACAAAGAGAGATCAAGTGATGAAATGGTGCAGTCAATCGTAGATGGTTTAAAGTGGCTTGGGGTTGATTGGGACGGTGATTTATATTTTCAATCACAACATATTGATGAACATGTCAGAGCATGTTACGATTTGCTAAATCGCGGTCATGCCTATTTCTGCTACTGTAGTGAAG
>JAPYWO010000108.1 GCA_028276305.1 Candidatus Thermokryptus sp. | reverse complement strand
GTTATGAATCTATTTGACATAAATGTTGCGATCGTAGGCGGTGGCGTTGCGAAAGCGGGAAAAGTCCTGTTTGATGCAATGAATCAAACTGTCAAGTCAAGAGCTCTTAAACCTATAGCGGAGAAAGCGATTGTGATACCAAGCCAGCTTGGAAACAAGGCGGGGATTTTGGGTGCAGGGGCGCTCGCATTTGAGGAATTAAGCCAACCTCCCACATAAACTTGAACTGAAAATGAACTCATAGATTTCGCTCTTTTTTAAATCTTTCGGTATGGTAAAATAAATCAAATCCGCATCCTTTCCCCTTTCAATGCTCCCGGTCGTATCAAACCCAAGCGCCTTTGCACCGTTAATCGTTGCGATTTTTATCAATTCCTCGTCGGATACATCCCGATAATAATCCCTCGCAAATCTAAGTTCGTTAAGTATGTTAAGATCACCGTTACTCGCCTTGCTGTCCGTCCCAAGGCAAACATTTATACCATTATCAAGAAATTTTCTCACAGGCGCCTTTCCGACTTTTAAAAAGAAATTGCTCCTCGGGCAAGTACAAACGCTTACATTTCTTGAGGATAAAATTTGAATGTCCTCTTCATCAACATTTACACAATGAACAGCGAGCGTGTTCTCATCAAGAAAACCAATATCATCAAGATATTTAACTGGTGATTTCCCCGGAGGTTGCCATTCCGAATTGAAGCTACCTCTTTTCGTGAGAAAGTCCCTGAAAAATCCAGTTCCGTGTTTTATAAATTCAATCTCTTCAATCGGCTCGGCAAGGTGAACGCTCGTTTTTCTTACGCCGTTGTAACTTTTGATCAATTTGAAAAGTCGCTCAGAAACAGAATAAGGAGCATGGGCTGAAAAAGATAAACGGAATTTATTTTGGTAATTATGCTTTTCAATTATGGCAGTTATGTCATTTAAATTTGATTTAAGCTTTTCAAAAACTTGTAGCGCTTTATCATCTGAAAAAGCGATCAACTCAACGAAGATATGAACTTTCAAAGGCAAACCGACGAGACGCATTACAAGCTCTCCTGTGTTCGTCACATCACCGATGGCAATTGTCCCCGATGTTATAATTTCTTGAAGCGCCTTGTAAATTTTCCTCAACCATCTTCTTTCAAGAAACGAGATGATGAAGTTAAACTCGTCATACCATTTTGGAGCGTATTTTTCATCTTTCCTAAGCACGATTTCCCAAAGCCATTCTTTGAAGTCCTTCGGTCTCTCCATTTTAAAGTCGGAAAGCTCAAGGTGGGTATGTGCGTTGACGAACCCGGGCATAATCAACGCATTTTTTAAATCAATTTTCCTTGTAGCGATATCTTTAAACTTAAACTCAATTTCCTCTCTCTTTCCAAAGTCAACTATCTTTCGCCCCTCAATTACAACTGCGCCATCTTCAATTACTTCCGATGTCACCGGGAGGATATATTTTGCGTAGAAGATTTTCACCTCGTTAAACCAGTTTGATTTAAATCACATCTAATTTAGTGAAGACGAAAAAGCAAAACAAAATTTTGGAGGAAGAGATGAAACCGAAAGCAATAATCATAGCGCTTTTGCTGATATTCCTTGGTTCTTTAGCACAAGCACAATTTTTTGGTCCGAGGTTCAAGGGAGTTCCAGACGATGGAATCCCGCAGTGGTGGAACAGGGCAAAAATTGTTGAAGAACTTAAACTCACCGATGAACAGAAATCAAAACTTGAGTCATTGTCCTTTGAATTTAGAAAATCGCAAGCTGAGCTAATCGGGAAGTTAAGTAAAGCAAGAATTGAATTACAAGAGCTTCTCTCCGCCGAGAGACCGGACAAGTCAGCGATTGATAAGAAGGCAAATGAAATAGCTGGTTATGTTAGCGAGCTTACTAAACTAAGGATTAATCATTGGCTCAGCGTTCAGCAGGTCCTCACGCCGGAGCAGAGGAAAATTTTGAAGGAGAAATTTTATTGGGGTCTTGGTTTGGGGCGCAGAGGTAAACCAGGATTCGGTCTGGGATTGCACAGGTGCTGGTAAAAAGCACATCCTAAAAAGCCCTCTCGCAAAGAGAGGGCTTAAATTTTTTTAACGAAGAGTTTGCCCGGTAATTGAATCACAAGGTCTTTAAATTCAAGCGACAAAAGATGAACGAGCGTATCTGTTATTGAAAGACCTGAAAGTTCAGCTATTTTATCCACATGTAGAGGTTGGGAAGGTGATAGGACATCAAAAATTTTCCCTTCAAAGACATTTAGTTCAACCTTCGGTTTGGGTGATTCTGTTTTTAAAATTGGATGTATCAATGGGCGTATTTCTTCAATTATGTCATCAACTGTTTCTGTAAGTTTTGCCTTATTTTGTTTTATCAAAAAATTCGTTCCCTGACTCTTTATGCTGTCAATGTTTCCCGGGATGGCAAAGACATCACGGTTTTGGTCGTTTGCGAATTCCGCTGTTATCATCGCACCGCCTGTTTTGCTTGTTTCAACCACTAAAACACCAATTGACATACCGCTTATTATTCTATTTCTTCTTGGGAAGTTCATCGCATCCGGCTTCGTTCCCATGGGGAATTCAGAGACGATAGCACCGTTTGAGAGGACGCTTTCAACTATTTTTCTATTTTCCGGTGGATAAATGTAATCAACACCTGAACCAAGAACTGCGATTGTTCTACCGCCTGACTTCAAAGCTGAAAGGTGTGCGATTGTATCAATCCCACGAGCGAAACCGCTTACAATCGTCAAGTTCATCTTCGCTAACTCGGTCGCAAACTTTTCACACATCACCTTTCCATAGTTTGTCGGAGTTCTCGTTCCGACAATCGCAATTGAAAATTTATCCTCCGGCTTTAATTCTCCACGAACGAAAAGTATAACTGGCGGATCGTAAATTTTCCTCAAAAGCTCCGGATAAGAATCGTCCCAGAAGGTGATGACTTTAACTTTTAGTTTTTCCACCTTTGAAAGCTGTTCATCAACAAATTTTGAATTTTGTTCCCTTAATTCAAAAATTTTCTTTGCAAGCGTTTTATTTATCCCCTCAACCCTTGAGAGCTCAAAAGGCGTCGCTTTGAATATAAGCTCTGTCTCCTTGAAATGATTTACAAGGTTTCTTATCCTGTTTGAGCCAATCCCCGGGATTGTCATCAGCTGTAGAAGATGCCTTATCTCAACCTTCATTTCCATCTTCCTTTATTTCAATTCCATCAACTACTGCTATTACAAGTGTGTGAACTGGGACATCATCCCTGCCAAGTATTTGCCTTGCTGAGGTTCCTTCCTGAAGCGCTATAACCGTATCTCCAATCCCGGCATCAACCATATCAAGCGCTAACATATCTCTACCTATGAAATTGCCATTTAAATCAATCGGTTGAATCACCAGAATCTTGTACGGTTTTAAATTTTCGTTTTTTTGTGTTGCGACTATCGTTCCCGTTACCTTTGCGAGTATCACAAATGTAACTCCATTTTTAATTTCTTAATGAGATTTTCCGCATCCTGTTTTGTTCTCGCCTCGGATATAATTCTCAAAATTGGTTCAGTGTTTGATTTTCTGATGTGAATCCAGGCGTCTTCAAAATCAACTCTCACGCCATCCTCTGTGTTAATCTCTGAATCTTTGAACAGGTCAATCGCCCTTTTCAAAATTTCGTCCGGGTTGATGCCAGCTATGTTAATTTTCGCCTTCACCATTTCAAACTTAGGTAGCGAATCCTTAAACTCTGAGATTTTCCCGCCGAATTCAACAAGGTTTTGCAAAATCAGCGCTATTCCAACGAGGGAATCCCTCCCATAATGAACATCCGGTAGGATTACACCACCGCTTCCTTCACCGCCGATTATCGCTTTCGTCTCCTTCATTTTCTTCACGACATTTATCTCGCCGACGGGGCTTCTGTAGACATTTGCTCCGTATTTTTTCGCTATTTCATCAACCGCTTTTGTAGTTGATAGATTTACAACGATATTTTTCTCCGGCAAACTTTTTTTCTTTTCAAGTGCGATTTTGACCGCTTGAACTATCGTATATTCTTCACCAAAGGGTTCTCCCTTTTCAGTGACGAAAACAACACGGTCAGCGTCCGGGTCAACAGCGATGCCAAAGTCGGCGCCCGTTTTCCTTACGGTTTCACAAAGTTCAATTAAATTTTCTGGCAGTGGTTCGGGCTCATGGGTGAAAATCCCGTTTCCATCGCAGTTCAATTTTATGACCTCGCAACCGAACTTTTCAAGAAGCATCGGCACAATTTTTGAACCAGCACCGTTTATGCAATCAACGACAACCTTGAAATTTCGCGACCTGATTTTTTCAAGGTCAATGAAATCAATTTTTAAAATTCTTTCAATGTGCTGTTCAATAAATGTTTCATCGTTGAAGAGTTTTCCGATTTTGTTCCATTTCGCAAAATTAAAATTGTCACTGTTTGCTATCTCAATGAATTTTTTATGTTGCTCTGGCGTTAAAAAGATGCCCTCCGAAGATAAAAATTTTAAACCGTTCCATTCGCTTGGGTTGTGACTTGCGGTTATCATCACGCCACCATCCGAGTCGGAATGTTCAACAGCAAGTTGAATGGTTGGGGTTGGACAAATACCAAGGTCAACAACTTCATAACCCATAAAAAGCAATGTCCCAATGACAATTTTTGAAATCATCTCGCTGTGAATCCTCGTGTCTCTACCGACCATTATCTTTTCCCCGGAGCAGAATTTTGCAAATGCACTGGTGAAGCGAATGATCTCGTATGGTGTTAAAGTATCCCCGACAATTCCTCTAACTCCGGAAACGCTCACAATTAAACTCATCCGCAAACGCCCAATTTTTTCAAAAATTTAAACAAAGCGATTGAAAATGACAAATGCTCTAAAACTTGATAAGCGAAAGATATTTTTGTAAATTGCCTCTGTAGAGAAAATTAAAGAGGTTTAATTATGGGTGGTGAACATCTTTCATCAATTAGTAGCTCAATCCTTGAAGCCCTTAACGATGTCGTCTTCGCTGTTGATTCAAATTATAACTTCATTTATATAACGCCATCCTGCTACTTTATTACCGGATACACAGCCGAGGAATTTCTAAGTGGTTTTGTAAGGGCTGGAAATCTCGTCCATCCGGAAGATTATTGGCGACTTTTGAGGGAGAATTATCAAGCGTTCAAAACAGGCGAGCTCCCGAGGGTCACAGAGTTCAGAATCGTAAGAAAGGATGGACAAGTGAAATGGGTCAGCATTTATTGGTCGGTTGTTAAAGACGAAAACGGAAATGTCAAGTATATCCAGGGTGTCATGCACGATGTGACGGAGAGAAAAATAGCAGAAGAAAAGTTACAAAAAACTTTAAGTGAGCTTAAAATCCTTCACAGTTTTAGCTCCGAGCTTTCATCCGCTATGACGATTGATGAAGTTGTTAAATCAATATACGATCACATAGTTAAAGTTATACCCGTTGAAAGTTTTTTCATTGATATCTACGACGAAGAGATGGAGCAGTTAAAAGGGCTTGCCCATGTTTACTCAATCCACGGAAGAAGAGTTATGATTTCCTACCCGAATTATCGTTTCAGCATAAAGTCCCACGAGTTGTGGAAGGAGTTAATTTACGAGAAGAAAACCAAATGCGTGAGATATTCAGGGAAGGATATTCCATCGCCATATAACCTTTTCATTGATGAGAGCGAAACCGGTGGTTTTATATTAAGCACGCCGATGTTTTCAAGGGGTAAAATACTTGGGGTTATGACATTGCAAATAAGCGGTGATTTTGAGATTGACGAAGCGATTCCTTTCATTGAACAGGTAGCG
>JAPYWO010000107.1 GCA_028276305.1 Candidatus Thermokryptus sp. | reverse complement strand
AAGAAAGCTGATGACGCTTTTGAAATTGACACGACGAATTTGACGATTGACGAGCAGGTTGAAATTGTTCTGAAAAAGGCGTATGAGTTAATAAATCAAAATTCAAATTGAGGTAACAAATGCAAGTTGTCATAGATAAAAACGCCGGTTTTTGTTGGGGCGTTGTTAGAGCGATTGAAATAGCCGAGAGCGAGCTTAACGCTTCTGGAAAACTTTATTCGCTGGGCGAGATAATTCACAACCCAGTTGAGGTTGAAAGGTTAAAGGAGAAAGGATTGGTGACGATAAGTCACGATGAACTTAAAAATGTTAAGGATGCCAAGGTTTTGATTCGTGCTCACGGGGAGCCACCCTCAACATATGAGATTGCGAAGAAATACGGTGTTGAGATCGTTGATGCAACTTGCCCTGTTGTCACGAAGCTTCAAAGCAGGGTTAGAGAATTTTATCTTGATGGCTACCAGATTGTAATTTTCGGCAAGAAAGACCACCCCGAAGTGATTGGACTTTTGGGACAATGTGATGGCAATGCAATCGTTATAAAATCGCTTGAGGAGGTTGATAATGTCCCGTTGAAGGGTAAAACTGTTTTATTTTCGCAGACGACGATGTCAAAAGATTTATTTTACAAGATAAAAGCGGAGCTTGAAAAGAGAGTTGAGGAACTTGTGGTTATAAATCCCGAGGAAGAAGTTGATTTTATCGCAAAGGATACGATTTGTAGACAGGTTTCAAATAGGGATGATAAATTGAGGGAATTTTCAAGGAGTGTGGATGTGGTTGTTTTTGTCGCTGGGAAGAACAGTTCAAACGGAAAGGTCCTTTATGAGATATGCAAACAGGAAAATCCGAGGACTTATTTTATAGAGACGCCGAAGGAGCTTGATGTAAAGTGGTTTGAGAATTGCGACAAGGTTGGTGTCACTGGTGCGACTTCAACACCTCAGTGGCTTATGGAGGAAGTTAAAAAGGCGATTGAAAGTTTGTGCAATGGTAAAAGTGAGAGTTTTCAAAAGCCATCTTGAAAGTAAATGTTAAACCTGCCTGTGCGAGGTTAACGAGTTTTTGATGGCTTTTGGCGTTAACTTTCGCACAGGCGAAAAAACCAAACATAGGAGGTTGAGATTTAATGGCGGAAATTCTTGAAAATTTAAATCAAGGAACGCAAGCAGGTTCTGAAGAACAGGAAACGGTGGCTTCGTATCTAAAAAAGAGGAAAGGAGACAAGATAAAAATTTACAACGAGGGCGGATACGATGAAGAAGAACAGAAAAAACTCCTTAAACTTTATGAGCAATCGCTAAGTAAGGTTGTTGAGGGAGATATCCTTGAGGGTGAAGTTATTGAGATTGATCGTGAGAGAGGAGAGGTTGTGATTGATATTGGATTTAAATCCCCGGGTGTTGTTCCTTTAAATGAATTTAGGAATCCCGAGGCATTAAAGGTTGGTGATAGGGTTGAAGTCAGCATTGAAAAGGTTGAGGATAAGGAAGGTCAGATAGTTGTTTCGCATAAGAGGGCACATTTCCTCAGGGTTTGGAAACGGGTTAATGAGGCATTTGCGAAGGATGAGATTTTAAAGGGGACGATAATTAAGAGAATTAAAGGTGGATTTGTTGTTGATATTGACGGATTGCTCGCTTTCTTGCCAGGTTCGCAGGTTGATATAAAACCGATCAGGGATTATGATGCCTGGGTTGGAAAAGAGATTGAGTGTAAAGTTGTTAAAATCAATCAAGCAGCTGAAAATGTCGTTGTGAGTAGAAAGGCGCTGGTTGAGAAAGAGCTTGAAGAACGCAAGCGTAAGTTCTTTGAGACGGTTAAAGTTGGTGATAGGGTTAGAGGAACTGTTAAGGCAATCGTTGACTTTGGTGTTTTTGTAGATATGGACGGAATTGATGGTTTAATTCATATAACCGATCTATCTTGGGGAAGGGTTAATCATCCTTCCGAAGTTGTTCAGTTAGACCAAGAACTTGAGATGGTTGTTACAAGAGTTGATGAGGTCACTCTTCCAACTGGGGAGAAGGTTAAGCGTGTTTCTCTCGGTTTAAAACAACTTCAACCGCATCCTTGGGAGAACATTGATCAGAAATATAAAGTTGGTCAAAAGGTCACAGGTAAAGTTGTTGCTATAACTGATTATGGTGCTTTTATTGAAATTGAAAAAGGTATTGAAGGGTTGATTCACATTTCTGAAATGAGCTGGACGCAACATATAAAGCACCCATCTCAATTTGTCACTATGGGTCAGATCGTGGATGCGGTTATATTGCATCTTGACAAGGAGAACAGGAAGCTTTCTTTAAGTATGAAACGGCTTGAACCAGACCCCTGGGAGAAGATTGAGGAGAAATATCCGATTGGTTCAAAGCATAAAGGTATTGTGAGGAACATTACGAATTTTGGCGTTTTCGTTGAGCTTGAGCCCGGGATTGACGGTTTAATTCATATATCTGATCTTTCATGGACGAAGAAGATTCGTCATCCCGGTGAGGTGGTCAAGAAGGAACAAGAGATTGAGGTGGTCATACTTGGCATTGATAAGGAGCAGAGGCGTATAACCCTTGGGCATAAGCAGATTTTCCCCAACCCGTGGGATAAATTTGAGCAAATATATAAAGTTGGAGCTGAAACCCAAGGTAAGATAACAAGGATAATTGAGCGTGGTGTCATCGTTGAACTTCCGGATGGTGTTGACGCTTTCGTTCCAATTTCTCACCTTTTGCCGGGTCAATTTCAGATAAAGAACATCCACGCGGTTTTCAAGGAAGGGGAGACATTGCCTTTGAAGGTTATTGAATTTGACAAGGAGAGGCAGAAAATCGTTCTTTCTGTTTCAGAATACTTTAAAGATAAGTCAGAACGACTTGTTAAGGAATTTCTCGCTAAGCATCCCGTTCCTTCTGATGAGGCACAGATGAGGGCACCTGTTACATCTGTTGGAGTTGAAGCTGAGGGAGAAGAAAGGATATTCGTTGAGCCGAACTATGGTAAGGAGAGTGTCCCTGGGCAAAAAGCTCAGGGAGGTCAACAAAAACAAAATTAAACAACAAACACTCCAGCTTGCAAGCCGTCCAGGTCCCTCTTTGACGAGGGCGCGGACGGCTTTTTTATTTCTGGTTCGTATGAAATTTTTATGGTTGAACATAATTGCGATTTTGACTTTCGCTTTATCACTTTACTCTCAAAATCAGATTGATACGGCGAAAACAAAAAAAAGCGATATAGATACCATTGTCGTTTATAGTGCAATTGATTCAGCTATTTATGATGTTGAAAATAGACAGATGTTTTTATTTGGTAGAGCGGATGTTAGATATAAAACAATGAGGTTGAGATCCGCGGGCGTGAGTATGAACCTTGATAGCGCGATCTTGCAAGCGTATGGTTTGCCAGATTCAACTGGGGAGAAGTTTACGGGACTTCCAATTTTAAATGACGGCGGTGAAGAGTATCACGGGTTTAAACTTGCATATAATTTCAAGACGCAAAAGGGAAGGATAACTCAAGCGACGACACAGATGGAAAACGCATTTTATTACGGGGACAGGATAAAAAAGGTTGATAAAGATGTCCTTTTTGTTTACAAGGGCAGATACACAACATGCGATGCCGACGAGCCACATTATTATATAGAAGGGCGGGAAATGAAAATTTTAATCAACGATAAAGTCATAGCTCGTCCAGTGGTGCTTTATATTGAAGATATACCTGTTTTCATTTTGCCGTTTGGTGTTTTTCCAAGCAAGTCAGGGCGAAGGTCGGGGTTTATTCCGCCAGTTTGGGGACAAACATCTAACTCTGGTTTTTACTTTAAGCGATTTGGCTATTACTGGGCGATGAGCGATTACACCGATTTTACGACGACTTTTGATTGGTATACCCGAGGAGGATGGCAGGTAGCAAGCGATTTTAGATATGTGTTAAGGTATAAATTCAACGGGAGAGTTTCATTTGCATTCGCAAATTTTTATACTGGAGAGGAAAGAGACCCGGATAGGTTTTCAAGCAAGGAATGGCGTTTGAATTTGAGCCACGATCAAACGATTGATCCGACATCAAGGATAAGTGCAAATGTTAACATCTCAACCAACAATTATTTCCGCACGACCGGGACAACTATTAGCGATGTTCTTCAGCAGACATTAATTTCAAATGCGAGCTATTCAAAAACATTTGAAAGTATAAACGGCTCAATTTCAATAAATGCTTTTAGATCACAGGACCTTAACACTGGAAATGTTGATGAGATTTTACCCGAAATTTCTTTCTCCCTCCCGCAAGTTTTTCCATTTGCCACCAAGAGCTCAGCGCTTGGGGGTTATGGACTTTGGTACGAAAAGATAAGTTTTGGATATTCAAGTAGATTTGTCAACAGTAGAAGCACAGCCAGAACGAAGCAGTTCAAGTATGGCGTTGCGCATAATTTCAGAGTAAATTTTGTTCCGACAATTAGACATTTCAATGTCACGCCTTTCTTTACATACAACGAGAACTGGTATGATAGGCGAGTTGTGAAGTTCTATAACCCCGAAACGAAAACAGTTGAATCAAGGATACAGAAAGGTTTCTTCCAAGCGAGATATTTTAATTTTGGAATTTCAATAAACACGAGAGTTTATGGTATATGGCAACCTGAAGTTTTGGGGATATCGGGATTCAGGCACACATTTATGCCTTCGGTTTCATTTGTTTATCAGCCGGATTTTTCGGAGCCATTTTGGGGAAATTATGGCAGTTATATTGATTCAACAGGGCAAGTTGTAAAGTATGATTATTTTGAAAATTCACTTTTTGGCGGAGCACCAACTGGGAGATCGCAGTCGGTGAGCATTTCCATAGGAAACATATTTGAGATGAAGACATCGGCAAGGGATTCTTTAGGAAATCAAAAGAAATATCAACTTTTAAATCTGAATTTATCTCTGACATATAACTTTGTTGCTCCAAACAAAAAACTATCTCCACTTTTTGCTACTGCGAGGACGAACATCGCTGGTGTTGATATATTTTCAAGTGCGGTGTTTGATTTCTATAAGTTCAAAAGCACGGAGCCGTTAATTAAAACTGGAAAAGTTGCAAGGATGACGAATTTCAACCTTTCTTTTTCATTTTCTCTGACTGGGAGTAGGCGAGATGAATCAAACAGGATGCAGGGGATAGAAGGGGCTGGAGAGAGTTTCTTAAGAGGGCGTGAATTCTTTAAACCTGGATTTGATTTCAGCTGGAATTTATCTTTTGGTTTTGATTTTTCGCTTAATCGCTTTGATCCCGCGCAGACATATAAATCGTCAAGTTTAAGGTTTACATTTGGGTTTGATATAACGAAAAACTGGCGGATAATGGGTAGTGGAAGTTATGATTTCGTTTCAAAGCAATTGCTTGTTCCAAGCATAAGCATTTACCGCGATTTGCATTGTTGGGAGGCGAACTTTGAATGGAGACCCGTTGGCTATGTTAAGGGATTTGACCTTGAGATAAGGGTGAAAGCTCCACAGTTGAGAGACTTAAAAATTGTGAAACGGAAAACAAGCATAGGTCGTTGAAATTTTTCTTAAAATTTCACTTGCTAAACTTAAAGATAGTTTTTAACTTTTGTTAAAAACAAAATTGCAAAGTCAAAGTGCAATCTGAGGTAAACAGAAGTGTTTTAGGGGAAATACTTGATGAGATAAAGCCGAGTTCATCCGAGAGACAGAGGATAAAAAATGTTGCTGTGATAGGTGTTGGGGTGATGGGGCGTGGTATTGTGCAGACGATCGCTCAGGCGGGTTTTGATGTTATAGCTGTTGAAAAAG
>JAPYWO010000106.1 GCA_028276305.1 Candidatus Thermokryptus sp. | reverse complement strand
TCCCCGACTGCATGCTTGATACAGTGTTTCTACCGATGACGCTTTTTGGGAAGTGAAGTTCAATTTTTGGAAGTTTAGCAGCTCTTCGGTGAAGTTCAGCTGCACTTGTTTCAATCCCGGGGGCAATGACTCCACCGAGATACTCACCATTTTCGGATACGACATCGTAAGTTGTTGCCGTCCCAAAATCAACTATTATCACCGGACCCCCATATTTAGTGAAACCAGCAACGGCGTTGCACAACCTATCGGCGCCAACAGCTGAAGGATCGTCATATAAAATTTTTATACCAAGGTCAATTTCAGAGGAAATAATAACTGGTTCAACCTTGAAGTGTTTCTCGCTCATCCAAAGGAAAACATCTGTTAAGTTTGGAACTACGGATGAAATCCCAACGCCTGTTATATCTTTTATATCAACATTCGCATCTGAGCAAAAGAACTTGACAAGAAGCCATGTCTCATCCTCAGTTCTCGTAATTAAACTTGAAACCCTCCAATCGTGAACTAATTTCCCATCCTTGTAAATCCCGAACACTGTGTGCGTGTTTCCAATATCAATCGCCAGCAGCATCTTCTTCCTCCCGTTTCATTGCGACTTCTTCATTGCGACTTCATTTATAAATGAAAGTATATGCTCTTTTATCTGATCACGGACTTTTCTAAAAACTCTCATCCTCTCCTCCTTTGTCCCGATTGCCTCGGCTGGATCTTCAAAACTCCAATGGATTCTCTTTACATCACCTGGGAAAGTTGGGCAGGATTCTTTCGCCTTATCGCAAACAGTTATAACATAATCAAAGCTTTGACCTATAAACTCCATCACACTTTTTGACCTATGCCAAGAGATGTCTATGCCGATTTCATTCATAGCTTCAATAGCAAGAGGATGAACAAAAGAAGGATTTGTCCCCGCTGAATAAACCTCAAACTTACCATTTCCGAAATATCTCAACAAACCTTCAGCCATTTGGCTTCTGCAGGAATTCCCTGTGCAAAGAAATAGAACTTTTATCATTGGCGTTCAAGATGTTTTGTTTGAAAATAAAAAAGGGAGACACCGATGGTCTCCCTCTCTGACGCTTTACACTGGTTGGAGATATTTCTCAAGTCGCGCAAGTAAATTTCTCTTCGGCATAGCTCCAACTATTTGCTCAAGGACTCTACCGTTCTGAAAAAGCATAAGCGTTGGGATGCTCATTATCCCATATCTCATAGCTGTCTTGGGATTGTAATCAACATTTAACTTCCCTACCTTCAACCTATCAGCATATTCCTGGGCTATTTCTTCAACTATCGGTGCTATCATCCTACAAGGGGCGCACCATTCAGCCCAGAAATCCACGAGGACAAGCTTATCTGACTTGAGAACTTCCTCGTCAAAGTTTGCGTCGGTTAATTCAATTATGTTCTTTGACATTTTATCTCCTTTTTATTTTGGAATTAGTTTGACATTTTCCTCGCCGAATAAACTTTTAAGCGAGTTGAGCAATTTTCCACTCGGCTTGACAAACAAATTTGAAATTTCAAACCTTTGAATTACACTTCCGTTATCTTTAACATCAATCTCAATAAAACAATTTCCCTCGTCGCTATCTTTGAGAATTTCGGCAAGTTTACGCCCTTTCTCTTCGGGTTCATTTTTGTCAACAAAAATAACGATTTTATGCGTGAAGCTTTCCCTCACATCGCTTAGGGGATAGACCTCGTTGACTTGAATATATAGCTGATTTCCACGCACATCCGCCTTACCAACAACCATCACAAGTCCTTCAATCGTGAGATGCCTTGAATAATTTTTGTAAACTTCGCTGAAGGCGACACATTCAGCTTTGCCTGTGAAGTCCTCAAGCTCAAAAATTAACATTTGATTTTTATTCTTGTCAAGCTTCGTCTTCATATCGGTTATAACTCCGCACGCACGAACGATTTGACCTTCTCTCACGGACTCCGGTTCGCCAAGTTTTACCGTCGCAAATGTCTGAACATCATCAAAATATCTCATCAAAGGATGACCTGAGACATAAAATCCAAGCACTGCTCTTTCATAGGAGAGTTTTTCCATCTCGCTCCACGGTTTGACCTCTGGAAGTGGCGGATAATTTTCGCTTTCAAATTCAGTTGTGAAAAGATCAAACAATCCAACTTGTCCGTTTCTTCTGTCCTTTTTGACCTTCTCTCCATAGTTTATCGCCAACTCAACCGATTGAAGTAGCTGAGCCCTGTGACCGCAATTTAACGAATCAAAAGCGCCGGCTTGAATCAAACTTTCAATTGCACGTTTATTAACAACTCTTAAATCAACCCTTGCGCAAAAATCAAATATGTTTTTGAATTTCCCACCCTCATTTCTTGCGCGAATTATCTCATTCACAGCATTTTCACCGACATTCTTTATCGCCCCAAGCCCAAATCTTATCGTGTTCTTATCTATCACAGTGAAATCAAGATTGCTTTCATTGACATCTGGTGGCAAAACCTTGATGCCCATCTTTCTGCAATCATCAATGAACTGAACGATTTTATCAGTGTTGTTCAATTCGCTTGACATAGTCGCAGCCATAAATTCAGCTGGGAAATGTGCCTTCAGGTAAGCGGTTTGATAAGCGATGTAAGCATAAGCGACAGCGTGACTTTTGTTAAAACCATACGAAGCAAATCTCTCAAGCATATCAAAAATCTCCTCAGCGATTTTTCTGTCAACCCCATTTTTTACAGCGCCTTCAATAAATTCATCCCTTTGCTTTGCCATCAACTCTTTATCCTTCTTCCCCATCGCCCTTCGCATCAAATCAGCTTTTGCAAGTGAAAAACCAGCTATCTGATTTGCAATTTGCATAACCTGTTCTTGATAAACGACAATACCAAATGTTTCCTTCAAAATTGGCTCAAGCTTTGGGTGTAGATATTCAACCGGTTTTTCTCCATGTTTTCTTGCTATGTAATCATCAATCATCTGCATCGGTCCAGGTCTATAAAGAGCATTCATGACAGCGAGGTCGTTCAAATTTGACGGCTTCAACTTTCTTAGATATTCTTGCATCCCGGAACTTTCAAATTGAAACACACCGACCGTTCTACCCTCTCCCAAAAGCTGATATGTTTTCTCATCGTCAAGCGGAATCTCGTCAATGTTTATTTCAATTCCATAATTTTGCTTGATCAATTTCAAAGTGTTAACAATCACCGTAAGCGTTCTAAGCCCAAGCATGTCAATTTTCAAAAGCCCCGCCTTTTCAAGATAATCTTTGTCAAATTGTGTCATCAGCTCCGTTTGAGGTGTTTGATAAAGCGGGACATAATCGCTTATATCCCCGGGGGCAATTACAACGCCAGCAGCATGCGTTGAAGGATGTCTATTCAATCCCTCAAGGACAAGTGAATACTGAATTAACTCTTTTAATTTTGGATCGCTCGTCGTCTTCAACCATTCAAGTTCTGGAACGGTCTCAATCGCCTCTTTAAGCGATAGGGGCTTGCCAAGCTGAACGGGTATGTTTTTCGTTATTGAATCAACCGTCTGAAGCGAAATCCCAAGAACCCTCCCGACATCTCTTATCACAGCCCTTGATGAAAGTGTCCCAAATGTGATTATTTGCGCGACGGATTTCTCCCCGTACTTCCTCTTGACATAATCAATCACCAAATCCCTTTTATCATCTGCAAAATCAACATCAATATCAGGCATTGAAACTCTTTCTGGATTTAAAAACCTCTCAAAAAGCAAATCATATTTCAACGGGTCAATATTTGTGATTCCAAGAGCGTATGATACAAGCGAACCAGCTGCTGAACCTCTCCCAGGACCAACAGCTACGCCCATCTTCCTCGCCTGATTTATAAAGTCCTGAACTATCAAGAAATAAGTTGAAAATCCCATTCGCTTTATCACATCAAGCTCATATCTGAGACGGTCTTCAATTTCCCGAGTTATATTTTTATATCTTCTTTGCAATCCTTCCCAAGCGAGTTTCTCAAGGTATTCCTCTGGTGTCTTAACACCTGCATTTTCGGGTATCGGAAAGTGAGGGAGGTAATTCTTCCCGAGTTCAATCTCAAGATTGCACTTCTCAGCTATCTCAAGCGTTGCCTCAAGTGCTTCGGGATAATCTTTGAACGCTTCATACATCTCATCCGCACTTTTGAAATAAACCTGATCGGTTCCATATTTTAGCTGATAAATATCCCTAACGGAATTTTTATCTTGAATTGAAATGAAAATATTGTGCGGAATCGCGTGCTCGCGCTTGATGTAATGACAATCGTTTGTAGCTACAAGTTTTATCCCGAGCTCTTTCGCAAGTCGTGGCATCCCTTGAAGTACAAGAAGCTCCTTATCCATAAAATGGTTCTGAATTTCAAGATAAAAATCATCCCCGAAAAGTTCCTTGAATTTCTTCGCCGTCTCCCTCGCCTTCTCATAATCTCCATCAACAAGATGTGCTGATACAACACCACCGATACACGATGAAAGAGCTATTAATCCCTCGCGATGCTTTTCTAAAACTTCCATATCAATTCTGGGTTTGTAATAAAATCCCTCGGTGTGACCTATTGTTATAAGTTTTATAAGGTTTTTCCATCCGACTTTATCCTTCGCCAAGAGGACAAGATGTTTATAGTGCGTCTTTTTGTTCCTTACAGCGAGGTCGGATTCCTCATCTTTGCTCCCTTTGGTTTTATCAAATCTTGAGCCATCGGTGACGATGTAAACCTCGCTCCCTATTATCGGTTTTATGCCTGCTTCCCTCGCCTTTATGTAAAATTCAAGCGCTCCAAATAAAACACCATGGTCTGTTAAAGCAACAGCCGACATTTTGTTTTCAACCGCCGATTCAATTATACCGTCAATCGTGCTTATAGCATCAAGGATACTATAATGAGAGTGATTGTGAAGATGGACAAACTCAGGCATTTATCTTTAAAGCTTAGTTTGGCTTATTGTTCAAGGGACAGAAAAATATAATCAAGCGAAACGATAAATTCAAGCAAAAACTTGACAAACACCCCCCAACCGTTTTTAAATTAAAGCGTAAAAATAAAAAAATTTCCATCGTGTTTGACCATAAAGAGAAAAAGGTTGAAAATTCCTGCTGTCCCTTCTGCAACCCGCCTGAAATTTGTTGCTGTAAGTGAGCTAAGGGGAGGAAGTTTTTAAAGGAATTCTTTTAACTCTTTTCTCTTTCTCTCCTCTCCTCTTGCGTGGCTGTGTCATAACCCCTGTTTTGCTTGCGATTATGCAAAAAATACGGTAAAAAATAATTGAAAAATAAAAAAGTTTGACGAAACAAATCACCGAAAATTCGCGAAAAACTTAATTGCGACACAGCTACATCAAGGTGGCGAACAAAAACTCAAAAGTTCCAATTGCACTTATAATTTCGCTTTCCGAGCCCAAAGCTAACGCCTTCACAAGTTGTTGAGAGGCATATTTCATCCTACCGGTCAAGTCGGAGTATACTGAAAGTGTCCTATTTTCAGACAAAAATATAAAAGTTCTGTAAGCCCCGAAAGAAGAGACAAGGAAAACGAAAACTATAATTAAGATAATTTTTGTCCTTATACTGATGCTTATTTTAGCGGAATTTCTCGGAACGAAAACCATTTTCTCTTTATCGTTTGAATTTTTATGCTATGCGGTAAGATTTGTTGGGATGTGCTTTTAAAATTTCGGGAGTACTAAGAAAAGAAGGTGCGTTTTTGGGTTTAAATATATAACAAATTAAAGTTTTTTCCAAAAATGCCGATAAAAATAGTAAAAAAGAGTGAGGTGTATTATGAGTAGGAATGTAAATATATCCGCGGA
>JAPYWO010000105.1 GCA_028276305.1 Candidatus Thermokryptus sp. | reverse complement strand
GTTATAATTGAGACGACGCCGACATTTTCAAACATATTCGGGACGATAGAGAAAGTTTATGATTCGCGAGGTTTTTGGAGGACCGATTTTACAAAGATAAAAGCTGGTTCAATTTTAAAGGCGGATGGTGGCTATCTCGTTTTAAATGCAAGGGATGCGTTAAGTGAGCCAGGTGTTTGGAAAGCGCTTAAGAGAACGCTTATGTATAGAAAGCTTGAAATTCAGCCAATGGATGTTTTCTTCCAGATAAGTTCAATTTCTTTGAAGCCAGAACCAATTGAGATAAATACAAAAGTTATAATGCTTGGGGACCCCGAGCTTTATCACTTGCTTTATGAGTATGATGAGGACTTTCAGAAGATTTTCAAGATAAAGGCGGATTTTGATTTTGAGATGGATTTGAACGATGAAGCGATAATTCAATATGCGAAATTTATAAGGAAGATTTGCAGGGATGAAAATTTGAGACCATTTGAGAAGGAAGCAATTGGTAAAGTTGTTGAATTTGCTGTGCGTCAAGCTGGCAGAAGGGATAAAATTACCACAAGGTTTAGCACTATAGCTGATTTAATACGGGAAGCAGATTATTGGGCGAGGGTTGATGGAAGCAATCAAGTTAAACCATCACATGTTCAAAAAGCGATTCAGGAAAGTTTTGAAAGAAGGAAGATGATTGAGGATAAGATAAAAGAGATGATATCAAAGGGTGTTATACTTGTTGATGTAACTGGTGAAAGGGTTGGGCAAGTTAATGGCTTGACAATTTATGAAATTGGTGATTATAGGTTTGGCAGACCTGTTAGGATAACCGCGAGCGTTTCAATGGGCAGGGCTGGGATTATCAACATTGAAAGGGAATCAAATTTAAGCGGAAGAATTCACGATAAGGGGGTTTTGATCCTGGCTGGTTATTTGCGTGAGAAATACGCACAGGACAAACCATTAACTTTATCGGCGAGTATTTGTTTTGAACAGTCGTATTCCGGAATTGATGGAGATAGCGCGTCTTCAACAGAGCTTTACGCATTACTTTCAGCTCTTTCCGGCTTGCCAATAAAACAAGGCATTGCAGTTACCGGTTCAGTTAATCAAAAAGGGGACATTCAGCCAATAGGTGGAGTAAATGAGAAGATAGAGGGTTTCTTTGATGTGTGTAAAGCGAAAGGTTTAACAGGTGAACAAGGTGTGATAATACCGAAGAAAAATGTTGATGATTTAATGTTGAGGGATGATGTCGTTGAAGCAGTTAAAAAAGGTTTGTTTCACATTTATCCAGTTGAAACCATAGACGAGGGCATTGAAATTTTAACAGGTGTAAAAGCGGGCAAACGCCTCAAAGACGGTAAATTTGAACCGGGCACGGTCAATTACCTTGTTGATAAAAGATTGAGAGAAATATCAAAGGGCTTGAAAAAATTTACAAGTGATTAATCGCTCCAACCGCTCATTTCCGATGCAATCGCCATAAGCTCTTCCATGGTGATTGAGGATGGATCAAGTTTTTCAAGCGATTTCTTCATTTGCTTGAAAAGGTCGTCGTATTCAATCGTTGTGGTTCTCTTCCTCTTTATTGGATTTACTTTTGAAACAACCGCTTGCTTTAAGAAAGGATGGTTAATCCCTCTTTCTCTCAAGCTTTGAACTATCGGTTCAATCACATCATCAACCTCCTTCAAAAGCTCTGCCCTTTTTTCTCTTACTGAAAGCGCTTCTGGCAACGGTGCGTCAATGAAATTATCAACCTTTTTAAGTATCGGGACATAAGCGGAACCGCTGAATTTCAAATGTTTCTCATATATCAAACCAAGTGTTATAAAGTAAGCTTCCTCAAATTGAAAGGCATATTCCATCTCTGAAATTTTTCCATTCGTCTCAAGCAACCCTCTGTACATTCTAATCACTTCAAGCGCCTTTTCTTTAAGGTTATGCGCTTTTTCAGTGTTTAACGAGAGAATGTGAAACGCAACTGACATATCTGGGATAATTATAGCAGGTATTTCTTTAGCTCCAAGTTGTAGGAGGGCTTCCCTTCTGTGGTTGCCATTTGGCGTCCAATATTCACCATCAGTGTATCTTACTGCTACGATTGGGTCAATAAATCTTTTCACTTGTTCAATCACTTCCTGAAGACGTTTGACATGCGAAGAAGAGAGGTCCCTTTGGAATGGAGTTGGTTTAACTTTTTCAAGAGGTAGAAGCGCAAATATCTGCCAATTCTTGCCGTATGGCTCTTGATATATCGTTAGGACAGTTCCCCCGTCTTTTTCAATTTCCTTTGCAAGTTCTTTAATTTCACTTGGAAGCTGTTCAGTAACCGGGTATATTTTCCACCTGACTCTTGGCATTTTTACTTTCGGATTTTTTTATTTTTTAAAAAGATAATTTTTGGCGGGGAAATTTTCAAGTGTTAAGTTTAAAAGGAGTGGAGCCGACGGGATTCGAACCCGTGACCTCCACAATGCCATTGTGGCGCTCTCCCAACTGAGCTACGGCCCCAAAGTTCGCTTTTAATTTAAAAATTCCCGACAAATTTTCCAAATCTTGTAATTGCAATTTTTTTATCGTAATTTTAAATCAAAAAATACTTACGCAGGTGTCAGCGCTTTTGAACAAAACGACTGAATACGGAATAAGAGCGGTTATTTACATTGCTCTTAACAAAACAAAATATCTCACGACTAAGGAGATAGCGAAGGAATTGAAAATCCCACAGCACTTCCTTGCTAAGGTGATTCAAAAGCTCGTCAAAGCAAAAATTATATTTTCAAAGCGGGGTAAAAATGGTGGTCTCGTTTTAAAGAAGTCACCAGAAAAATTGAAAATAATTGACATAGTTCTTGCGCTTGAAGGCGATGATTTGTTCAAGAAATGTGTCCTCGGCTTGCCTAATTGTTCGGATAAAAATCCCTGCCCTGTTCATCAAAACTGGAGTATAATCCGTGAACAGATAAAGCAAATGCTTTCTGGCAAAACATTGAGCGAATTGATAAACGGGGAGATTAGGATTTAAGTCATTTTTTCAATCTTAACTTTACCGCTTGCTTGATTTTTGATTGAATTTTAATTTTTTACGGAATGTTTCAGTCATTTTGTCACTTGACAGAAATTGATTTATGCATTATATTTAATTATGCGATTAGCACTCTTTCGGCTTGTGTGCTAATAGGTAAAACAAAAAATAGGAGGTGAATTTTATGGCAAAAGTTAACATTCGTCCTCTTTCAGATAGGGTTGTGGTAAAGCCATTACCTGCTGAAGAGGTTACGAAGAGCGGACTTGTAATACCAGACACAGCAAAGGAACGCCCACAACAGGGGGAAGTTATAGCTGTTGGTCCAGGTAGGATAACCGATGACGGGAAGAAAATCCCGATGGAGGTTAAAGTCGGAGACAAGGTCCTTTATGGAAAATACGCTGGAACGGAGATTTCAATTGACGGTGAGGAGTTTTTGATCATGAGGGAAAGCGATATACTTGCAATAATTGAATGAAAAATTAAAAACAAAAAAGTGAAAGGAGGTAACTATGGCAGCAAAAGACATACTTTTCAACGCTGATGCACGTGCAGCTTTAAAAAGAGGCGTAGATAAACTTGCGGAAGCAGTTAAGGTCACACTCGGTCCAAAGGGGAGAAATGTCATAATAGATAAAAAGTTTGGACCACCTGTTGTGACGAAAGACGGTGTAACGGTTGCCAAGGAAATTGAGCTTGAAGACCCGGTTGAAAACATGGGGGCACAGTTGATCCGTGAAGTTGCTTCAAAAACAAGTGATGTTGCAGGTGACGGAACGACTACCGCAACTGTTCTTGCTCAGGCGATATTCAGGGAAGGGTTGAAGAATGTTGTCGCTGGAAGAAATCCGATGGACTTGAAGCGTGGAATTGATATGGCTGTACAAAAAGTTGTTGAGGGCTTGAAGGAGATCAGTCGTGAGGTCAAGGATAAGAAGCAAATTGCATATGTCGGAGCAATCTCTGCTAACAATGATATGTCAATTGGGCAGTTGATCGCTGATGCGATGGATAAAGTTGGTCGTGACGGCGTTATAACTGTTGAAGAGGCGAAGGGGACGGAGACGACGATGGAAATTGTAGAAGGTATGCAATTTGATAGAGGTTATCTTTCACCATATTTCGTGACGAATCCCGACACAATGGAATGCGTCCTTGAAAATCCGTATATCTTGATCCACGATAAGAAAATAAGCTCACTTAAGGACTTCCTCCCGATACTTGAGAAGGTAGCTCAATCTGGGAGGTCATTGCTTGTAATTGCTGAAGATGTTGAAGGTGAAGCACTTGCTACACTTGTTGTAAATAAACTCCGCGGGACATTGCGTTGTTGTGCAGTTAAAGCGCCAGGATTTGGTGAGAGAAGGAAAGCAATGCTTGAGGATATTGCGATATTGACAGGTGGAACGGTGATCTCCGAAGAAAAGGGATTCAAACTTGAAAATGCTCAGCTCTCATATCTCGGTCAGGCGAAGAAAGTTGTTGTTGACAAGGACAATACAACGATCGTTGAAGGTGCTGGAAGTAAGGAAGATATCAAGCGTCGTATAAATGAGATTAAAGTTCAGATTGAAAAGACGACATCTGATTACGATAGAGAGAAACTTCAAGAGCGCCTCGCTAAGTTGAGCGGTGGTGTTGCTGTTTTGAAGATAGGTGCCGCAACTGAAGTTGAGATGAAGGAGAAGAAAGCAAGAGTTGAAGATGCTTTGCATGCGACAAAAGCTGCTGTTGAAGAAGGAATCGTCCCGGGTGGTGGTGTTGCATATCTTAGGGTAATGCACAAGCTTGACGAGCTCAAGCCAGAAAATGAGGATCAGGCAGTTGGGATAGATATTGTAAGAAAAGCGCTTGAAGAACCTATCAGACAGATCGTCGCTAACGCCGGTCTTGAACCGTCAGTAATTGTTCAGAAGGTCAAGGAAGGAAAGGATGACTTTGGTTTCAATGCTCAAACTGAGCAGTTTGAAAATTTGCTTGAGTCCGGGGTTATTGATCCAACGAAGGTTGTCCGCGTTGCGCTTGAAAATGCAGCAAGCGTTGCATCGCTGTTGTTGACCACTGAAGCGGTTGTGTTTGAAAAACCTCAAAAGGAGAAAACCCCAGCAGTTCCAGGCGGGATGAGTGATATGTATTAATAAAAGAAAGCCCGAGCGTTGAGCTCGGGCTTTTTTCGTTATTTAACTCCCGCTTTCACCCTTTCTTCTTCCGTTAGTTCAAAAATTTTCCTAAAAAGTTTCTCATCAATTTCTGTCAGTTGAACATTTCTCCTTGCCATGACCCTTCTTGCAACTTCAATGGCTTTATCAATTCGGTAAGTGACGAAACCATCCTGAGCTCCGCCCCAGGAGAAAGAGGGAACAAATTTCGGAGGTAAGCCAGAGCCGTAAATGTTGCAACTTACACCAACAACTGTCCCAGTATTAAACATCAAATTTATACCGCTCTTTGAGTGGTCTCCCATTATGAGTCCGACGAACATTGAGCCACTATCAATAAGCTCACCATCAACATAAACCTTGACATTGCCATAATCATTTTTTAAATCGCTGTTGTTGGTGTCCGCCCCGATATTTACCCAGGTACCAAGATATGAGTGCCCGATGAAACCTTCGTGTTGTTTGTTTGAAAAAGCGTGTATTATTGAAGCTTCAACTTCTCCTCCAACTTTACATACAGGACCAATGCTTGTGTTCTCGTAAATTTTCGCCGATACTTTTATCAAGCTTCCATCTCCAACATAAGCTGGACCTTCAATCACTGCGTTAGGTAAAATTTTAACATTTTTACCGATGTAAATTGGACCGTTTTCAGCATCAAGCACAACCCCTGGTTTGATCTTCGCGCCC
>JAPYWO010000104.1 GCA_028276305.1 Candidatus Thermokryptus sp. | reverse complement strand
CTTTGGCGTCTCCCGATAAACAAACTCCATCTCACCTCCAACCGATTCAAACGGGATATTCACAACAGAGACCTGATCATTTCTATCTGGATTGAAACCAACAGCGTTTTTAACTATCTGCGTAAGCTTTTCAATTTGTTGCTCATCCCTTGGGATATACTCAACTTTTTTAACCCCGCCAACATCATTGACTTTATAAGTCCCATTGACAAGCACAGCAACCGAAAGCCGTTTTATATTCCCAACCCCTTCAACTATCCGTTGGAGCGTGCGCGTAACCTCATAGTTCGTTATAGTGTTATTCCTTTGCGAACTTGTCGTTGAAAAAGTTGAATCAACGGAACTGCTTCTTTCCTGAATTGTCTGCTCGCTCCTAACAACCGTTTTATCGGGGTCATACTCCTCCATCGTTTTCTCAACCTGCGTGAAGTTAAGCTCAACATCAACCCTAACTATTGAATTTCCAGGTCCAAGGACACCGTCAAGCAAACTTTGAACTTTATCTGAAAGATATTGTTCAACATTTCTCTTTAACTCATATTGCTTTGAGCTTATCTTTGCGATTGGGTCGGCTTCCGAATCTTCTGAAAGAAGTCGCCCCCTGGAATCAAGGATTGTGACATTCCTTGGCTCAAGTCCCTCAACGCTGTTTGCAACAAGATAAGCGATGCTTTGAACATTTTCCCTGGTCAATTTAGCCCCTTGCTTGAGCTTCAAAATCACGGATGCGGTTGGCTCTTTTTGATCTTCCTTGAAAAGTGCTTTTTCAGGGATAACAATATGAACCCTTGCTGCTTCAACACCATCAAGCTGTAAGATTGTCCTCGCAAGCTCTCCTTCAAGCGCCCTTTTGTAGTTTATTTTCTGAACGAAATCGGAAACACCAATATTCCCTTTATCAAAAATCTCGTACCCGACGATACTTGAATTAGGCAAACCTTCCCCGGCTAATTGAAGCCGTAACTCATATACATTTTGCTTTGGCACAAGTATAGTCCGACCATCATCTCTCAACTTGTACTCAATCTTTCTCTCCTTCAACTTTTCAATTATCTTACTTGCATCCCCGGGCTCAAGGTTTGAAAATAAAACCGCATATTCTGGCTCACGAACCCAGGAAACCAAAACCAAAAAAACAACAAGGGAAGCAAGAACAGAACCAACGAGAATTACTTTCCTTGTGTTGCTTAATCCCTTCCAAAATTCTTTTATCTGATTGAGCGAGCTCATCAATTTCTAAAAAAATTTTTTTAAACCTGTAAACGCATCAATTCCTTATATGCCTCAAGCATCTTGTTCCTGACCTCCATTAAAAGCTCAAAACTCGTCTTCGCCTTTTCAACAGCTATCATCACATCATGTATATCGTTTATTTTACCGGTAATCGCTTTTTCAACGGCTTCCCCTGCCTCAAGCTGAAGTTCATTCACATCTTTGATAAATTCCTTCAATACTTGCTGAAAACTTTGAACGCTCTCCTTTACCCTTTCGCTCGCCTTTATACCTGCAATTTCACTTGAACTTAGGGAGTTTATCGCCTTGAGCATACCTCAGACCTTTTTGTTGATGAACTTCCCTGTATCAAAAACTTGGCGCCCATTTGAATCATAATAACTCCTTATCTCTTCAACCTTCTCATTAAAAACATTTTCAAAGTATTCCATCTCCTCCTTCGTCAATACATCCACCGGGCGTTCAACCTTAAGATTCTCAAAAAACACGAAAAAATTATTTACACCCTCAACTCTCATATCTCCAAAGCATCCTTTGCTATGTTTTTTGAAGCGTTAAAAGCAGTGGCATTTGCCTCGTAAGCTCTCGTTGCGGAAATCATATCAACCATCTCAACGATTATATTAACATTCGGCATATGAACATATCCGTTTTCATCTGCGTCCGGATGTTCGGGATTATAGACAAGCCGTTCAGGGGCGTTATCCTCAACAACTTCAGCTCTTACACCGCTGATTGGAGCTTCGCTTTCAAAAAATTCAACCCCACCAACTGAAAAATGCTTTTCATCGGTTGTCTTAAGCCCAATAGTTTCATTTCTCAAAGCAACCTGGAAACTTCCCTCAGGTGAAGCCCTCATCACAACTATTTTCCTTCTATACGGCATTCCGTTTTCGGTCCTTGTGGTCTCAACATTTGCGATGTTTTCGGCTATTGCCATCATCCTCTTCCTTTGTGCGCTTAATCCCATCGCGCTTATGTTAAACGAAGCAAAAATTTTCTCAATCTTCATACTCCACCTCCCTTTATTGCTTTCTGAATTCCCCTGAACGACTCGCCTATCAACTTAACTGCGAGTTTATATCTTATCTGATTCTTCGCAAGTTCAGCCATCTCATAATCAATGTCAACATTGTTCACACCGCTTGCCAACGGGTCTGAATTAAAAGCTGGCTTTTCTTGAACAACCTCTGCATTGACCTCGCCAATCTCCTTAGCCCCTATCTGAAAATGCTTTTCATTTGTCCTCACACCCTTTATAAATTCACCGCTCAAACTTTTCCTCAACTCCTCTTCAAAATTGACATCCATCCTTTTATACCCTATCGTCGTTATATTTGCGATGTTTGATGCCAAAACTCTCTGCCTTAACGAGTAAGCATCAAGCGCCTTTTCAAGTAGAGGAATCTTTGTCCCGTTGAAAAGAAAAACCTTCAACATCTTGACCCACCTTTTTTATTGTGCATAAAGTTCAAAGTGAATTTCATCATCTTCAAAATCCTCTCTCCGCTTTCGGCTCATCAAGAAAGCAGCGATTAACACTCCAAGCAAACCGAAAATAATGAAAATTTTCTTCATCGGTTTAAACCTCAAATTTATTTTCGCACAAATCTAAAAAACATTAAAGCAAAATAAATGCCATCTTGAAATTCCCACTGCAAAAGCAAAAAACACGCCTAAGCTTGATACACCCTGAACAATATCATACATTTGATGGAGAATATTAAACACGCTTTTTGCTAAAAAACGCCAAATTTGATAAATTTCTACAAAACAATCTCACCTGTATCTGGATATGAAGAAGGCAACATTGAAAGGGATGACATTGCCCGAGCTTGAAAATTTTGTCGCTGGGCTCGGCTGGGAAAAATATCGCGCAAGGCAAATTTTTAAATGGCTGTATAATAAGCAGGTGGATGATTTCTCAAAGATGAGCGATATTCCGAAAGATTACAGAGAAAAACTTTCAGAAGTTGCTGATATAAACGAGCTTAAACTTTCAACATTTGAAAAATCAAATTGCGATGGAACAATAAAATTTCTATTTGAACTTAAAGATGGCGAAAAAATAGAAAGCGTCCTCATACCCGATGATTCGCGATTAACTCTTTGCGTTTCAACTCAAGTTGGTTGCCCGATTGATTGTAAGTTTTGCGCAACTGGAGCTATGGGTTTCAAGAGGAATCTAACCGCAGGCGAAATAGTTGACCAAGTGATTCAATCCCAAAGATTCTCCGAAAGAAGAATAACCAATATCGTCTTCATGGGAATGGGTGAACCACTTTTAAACCTTAAAAATCTTTTAAAGGCAATTGACATCATAACAAGCGATGACGGCATAAGAATCGGCTCAAGAAAAATCACCATCTCAACGGTCGGTCTGCCGGATAAAATCAAAGAATTAGCTGATGCGGGGAGAAAGGTTAAACTCGCTATATCGCTTCACACACTTAACGAAGACCTCAGGAAGAAACTCATCCCAATTGCAAACCGATACCCAATTCAATCTATAATTGAAGCGGTCAAGTATTACTACAACAAAATCGGACTTCGCATAACTTACGAATATATACTCTTTGAAGGGCTTAACGATACAGACGAGGATGTAAAAAAACTGGTTGAACTTGCTAAAATAGTTCCCTGTAAAATAAACATACTTAAATTTCACCCTGTTGACTTCATAAGAAAAGACCCGATATTAAAAAAACTTAAACCTTCAAAACGACTTGAAGAATTCGCCCAAAGGTTAAGGGAAAATAATCTAACTGTCTTCATCCGAAGCAACGCAGGAGAAGACATAAAAGCTGCTTGCGGTCAATTAGCTATCTTAACCGAAATTCAAAATTAAAAAGGAGAACCTCAAATGCGTCTCATCCTCTTTGGTCCGCCTGGGGTCGGAAAAGGGACCCAAGCCCAAATCCTCTCTCAAAAACTTAACATCCCACATATATCAACCGGAGATATACTTCGCGAAGCGGTAAAAAATCAAACAGAACTCGGGCTTAAAGCAAAATCGTTTATGGATAAAGGGGAACTCGTCCCGGATGATGTGATGATTGGAATAATAAAAGAGGTTTTATCGTCCGAAAGATGTAAGAACGGTTTCATACTTGATGGTTTTCCAAGGACATTAAACCAAGCGAAAGCGCTTGATGAGATGTTCAAAGAACTTAATATAAAACTTGACTATGTCATAAGCATTGAGGTTGATGACGACGAAATAATTAAACGCCTGACAAATCGGCGCACCTGTAGAAATTGTGGAGCTGTCTATAACTTGCTCATTGACCACATCCCAGAGGACAATAAATGCCCAAGATGTGGTGGAGAACTCTATCAAAGAAGCGACGATAACCCGGATGTCATAAAAAACAGATTGAAAGTTTACAGAGAATCAACCCAAATCCTGCTTGAATATTACGACAAAAAAGGCGTCTTGAAAAAAGTAAATGGCGTCGGAGAGATAAACCACATAACTAAACTCATCCTTCAAAGCATCGGAGTTAAAAATTAAAGATTTTTTTGTTGCGTTTTTTTACATTATTCACACAATGGGTCCGTTCAACTAAAAATTTGAGAAGATGATGTCGGAACTTGAAAAACTCAAGCGGGAAAATGAGCTTCTTCGGAAAAATCTTGAAAATTTGATACGCATAACCGAAAACCTCGTCAGTACTCTTGACATAGATGAACTTCTTGAAACACTTGTGGGTCGCCTTGCCGAGATTACAAATGCAGATGGAACAGCGATTGCCCTCTTTGATGACGGAAACCTCATCATTAAGAAAGCGACCGGCGTAATTGCAAAATTTGTCGGCTTAAAATTACCTTAAAGAAGAGAGCTTCTCGTGGAGAATTATAAATGAGGGGAAAACCATTTTCCAAAGAACAGAAGAGCCCACTTCTAAAATTTACATAGAGGCAAAAGACCTTGGTATTTCAACAAGCTTGGGCATCCCATTGAAAAGATTTAACAGAACGATAGGGGTTTTATCACTGCACTGGCTCAAACCCTACGCCCCAACTGAAGAAGAGATACATCTACTTGAGGTCACCGCGGAAAGAATCACTTTATCTATAATGAATGCCCAACAATTTGAGCAAATCAAACTTCAAGCACAACTTATTGACCTTTCGCCATCGGCTTTAATAATCGGAGATTTGAACGATATGATAATGTTCTGGAATAAATCAGCAGAGGAAATTTATGGATATACAAAAGAAGAAGCGATCGGGAAAAAGGTAACGGACTTGATTTACACGCCGGAACAACTTGAAGATTATTTCAAGGCAAAAGATATCACGCTTAAAGATGGGAAATGGAGCGGGGAGTTAAAACAAAAGACAAAAGATGGACGAACGATAACGGTGTGGTCAAATTTTAAACTTTTGATAGACGAGGAAGGAAAACAAGTTAAAGTTTTGGTTGCGAATACAGATATAACCGAAAAGAAGAAAATTGAAGCACTTTTAAACCGAGCACACCGACTTGAAGCCATTGGACGACTTGCAGCTGGGATAGCCCACGATCTAAACAACATATTACAGCCGATAACAATGGCGTCAGAGATACTCAGGCGAAAATCAAGAGATGAGGCGGAGCAAAGATATATTGAAATAATCAATAGCTCAGCACAAAGAGGT
>JAPYWO010000103.1 GCA_028276305.1 Candidatus Thermokryptus sp. | reverse complement strand
TAATCCTTGCCTTGATCTTTTAAATATGCTGCTTTATAAGTAAGCAACCTTGCTGATTCTATTTGCGTGGCCATATCTGCGAGTTTCCACTGAATAGCTTGAAACTCAGCAATATACTTGCCAAACGCTTTTCTTTCCTTTGAATATTTTAAACTTAACTCAAAAGCACCTTGTGCAAGACCAACTGACAACGCTGCGATGCCTATCCTTCCGCCAGCGAGTATCTCCATTGCTTGTTTATAACCTTGACCCTCTTCTCCAATTAAATTTTCAACCGGAACTTTACAATTATCAAAAATTAATGAACAAGTATCACTTGCCCTCATCCCAAGCTTGTCTTCCTTTTTTCCAACTATAAGTCCATCATAACCCTTTTCAACTATAAAAGATGATATGCCGTTCTTGCCTTTGGTTTTATCAGTTACGGCCATAACGACGATTACATCGCCAACGCTTCCATGAGTTGTAAAAACTTTGTTACCGTTCAATATGTAATGGTTGTTTTCTTTAACCGCTGTTGTTAATAAATTTGCTGCATCGCTTCCAGCTTGTGGTTCTGTTAAAGCCCAAGCCCCTATTTTTTTTCCTGTGCAAAGTTCGGGTAAATACTTTCGCTTTTGATTTTCATCACCAAAGCAATATATATGATTCGTGCAAAGACCATTATGAGCAGCAACGCTCAACCCTATAGATGGATCTACTCTACTTATTTCCTCAATTATAACAACATAATCAAGGTATTTCAACCCGGAGCCACCATATTCCTCTGGAAATGTTATCCCAAGGAAACCAATTTCTCCGAGTTTTTTCATTATTTCAAACGGGAATTCGCCTTTTTCGTCGTATTTTCTAACAAACGGTGCGATTTCTTTCTCCGCGAAATCCCTTGCAAGTTGCTTAACTTGCTTTTGTGTTTCGGTTAAATAAAAATCCATTTTAATGGATGATATTTGTTTTTAATGGAAACTTTTGGTTTCGTTTAAAAAATTATTTTGGTAAAAATTTTCAATTAGTTCTTCAGCTATTTCAAATGGGTTTGCTTTTGGCAATTCCAAAGAAGAGATTTTTTCGTCAAGAATTTTCTCCCTTTCAATATTCCAGAAATTTTTCCTTAGCCTCTCTTCAATGATTTCTTTTATTTTGAACTTCAATTTATCCTTCCTTCTTTTATAAAATTCCCCCGTTCTAAATAAAAAATCCCTGTGTTTTTTTATTTCACTTAATAATTCATCCACTCCTTGACCTGAACTTGCGATGGTTTTTATCACATTTATTTCCCACTGATCTAATTTTTGTCTAAAACTCATCACACTTTTTATTGAATTAACCGCCACATCAGCCCCCTCGCGATCGCTTTTGTTCAACACAAAAATATCCGCTATTTCCATCAATCCTGCCTTCATTGCTTGAATTGAGTCACCAGATTCGGGAACCAAGACAACGACTATCGTATCTGCGACTTTTACAACATCAAGTTCCGATTGTCCAACTCCAACCGTTTCAAAAATTATATAATCAAATCCAGCTGAATCAAGTATATCACCAGCTTCATCTGCTCTTTTACTTAGACCACCTAAACTTCCTCTCGTTGCCATGCTTCTTATGAAAACACCATCATCAAGCGTTAACTCATTCATCCTAACTCTGTCTCCAAGAAGCGATCCCCCTGTAAAAGGACTTGTTGGATCAACAGCAATTATTCCAACCTTTGCTCCTTCTCTTCTTAAAAGTTTCGTAAGTTGAAAAACAATGGTACTTTTTCCAGCGCCTGGAGGACCAGTTATGCCAACTTTGTAAGATCTGCCTGTATAAGGATAAATTTTTCTTATAAGTTCTTCGCTTTCAGGATAATTGTTCTCAATAATTGATATAGCTTTTGAAATCGCCTTAAAATCACCATTTACAACCTTATTGACTAAATCAACTATCAAATTGCGATTTAAATTTGTTTTTAAAAAACTCAACTGTTAACCTTAATCCTTCATCAAGTGAAGTCATCGGTTTCCATCCAAGAGTTTTATAGATCTTTTCATAACTTATAACACTTCTTCTCTGTTCACCAGGTTTTGCAGGTCCGTGAAACTCACCGCAATTTGCGCCCGTTAGTTGTTTTAACTTGTGAAATAATGTGTTAACATCTGTTTCAATGCCTGTCCCAATGTTGAAAACATCGGACTTTTCGTAACTTAGGGCTAAAACATTTGCCCTAACTACATCCCCAACGAATGTATAATCTCTTGTTTGAAAACCATCTCCATTTATTACCGGTTGCTCACCCTTTAACATTTTACTTGTGAAAATAGCCACGACACCAGCTTCACCATGAGGATTTTGCCTTGGACCGTATATATTGGCATACCTTAAAACAACATAGTTTAAACCGTGAACTTCTTTGTAAAAATAAAGATATTTCTCCACCGTTAACTTGGCAACACCATATGGGGATAAAGGTCTCGTCGGATGCTCTTCATCGGCGGGAAAGTAATCTTGTTCCCCGTAAATAGCTCCTCCTGTTGAAGCAAATATAAATTTTTTTACTCCATACCTAATACAGTTCTGAAGAAGATTTAAACTTCCAATTATGTTGACATCCGCGTCGTAAATTGGATCTTCAACCGATTTTCTAACATCCATTTGTGCAGCATGATGATTTACAACATCTGGCTTTTCATTTTTAAATAAATCTTCAATATCACTGTCTCTTATATCCATCTTGTAAAATTTTGCCTTTGGATTCAGATTTTCAATACTTCCGCTTGACAAATTATCTACAACTACTACTTCGTGACCGAGTTCTAAATACGCATCAACAACATGAGAACCAATAAAACCAGCACCACCTGTTACTAATATCTTCATTTATTACCCGATTTTGTTTTTAATAAATTTTGCAGATAAGAATTTACATCATCTAAAATTTTCTCTAATAATTTAATTTCATTTTTAGCAACTTCAAAATTGCCAAAAACTAATGCCTCGTTAATTCCAGGCAAAGATTGGTATCCATAGCCCAGGTAGTAACCTGGAGCATAAATTCTGTGTTTATACCAATTTCTGTTCCATAACCCTTCCTTTGGTGAAAATTTTTGTTCAATTTTTTGGATTTCAATTTGCAATAACATTTTTTGTTTTCCTCTTAACTCCCTTGTTAAATCTTTTAACTTTGAAACCTTTTCTTTTAAACTTGAAAGATTCAAATTTGCATTTTTCAATTCTTCTGAAAAAACACTATCTATGTCATTTATATACTTCTCTATCTCAACTGCGTAATCAAAATAATCAAACGGGAGATAGTCGCAGGAACTTAATCTCATCAACATTAAACCAACAATTTTCACCATTGTCTCTGATATTTAAAACTCGGATCTCCAAAATTTTTCATCCAGTAAAAATTGTCAAGTTGTGAATGATAAACGCCATAATTTCCGGAAAAACTCAAATCTACTGAAGGAATCCCCGCATAATCAAGAAAAGCTTTGTAATCAGAACCACTTCCCAATCTTCCAATTTTAACCTTTGCTGAATCTGGATTATATTTTTTCCTATTTTCTTTATTTTGTCTTAACCACATCTCATAGAAAATACTATTGCCTGACTCCGGGTCATTTACATTTTTTATTACCTCTTGAATAAAATTATCAAGAGAAGGAACGGAGCTTGCACCAAAATTTTTACCTGAAACAGCAGCATCAATGTTAATATAAACAATTGCATTTTCAGACAAATCTTTCAAATTTTCCTCAACCCATTCAGTTGAACCAATTAATCCATACTCTTCAGCATCCCAAGCGCAAAACAGTATACTTCGCTTTGGTTTCCATCCGCTTTTAACAAGTTCAGATAATGCTCTTGCTGTTTCCAGCATCACCGATGTTCCACTATTTGGGTCCACTGCGCCGTAAACCCAAGCATCATGGTGATTCCCGAGTATTATTTTTTTCTCTGGTTCAACAAAACCCTTCAATTCTGCAATGACATTTTTAATTCGTCTAAATTTCCAATCGGATTTAATTTTCATCTTAACTTTAGCTGGACCAGGTCCAACATGATAAGCAAAAGGCAAACCACCTTGCCAACCCTCCGGGACATTCAATCCTGATAAGTTTTCAAGTATCTTTCTTGCAATCTTATATGAAACAGGCATTGTAGGAATTTTAGGCAAACTTTTCGCTGATTCAGGTGGGATTCTTTTTGCGTCTTTTAGAGCCGGATAACCAGGCGTTAATGGATCACCTGGATATTCAAACATATAATAAATGCTCCCCCTTTGTACAGCTTCCTCTGGTCTCCAAGGACCTCTCGGATAAACATCGCCTTTCATATACCCATCATCCATTGGATCAGAGTAAATTATTAATCCAAGTGCACCATTCTCTTCCGCAACTTTCGCTTTAACTCCTCTAAATGATTTACCGTATCTTGCTATAACAATTTTCCCTTTCACATCAACTCCAAGTTCTTTAAGTTTTTTATAATCTTCAGGGAGACCATAATTGACATATACAACTTGCCCCTCAACTTCCCCATCTGGAGAATAAGCATTGTAAAATGTAAAGATGTTATCATCGTATGTATCTTTATCCCACAACCAAGTTGTCTCCTTTAATTCAAACTTAACGACCTCGGGTTGTGTCAACTCAAGCGAAACTTCCTCAGGATATGGAAGATAAGCCCAATACTCAAAAACTTTTGAGTTTAATCCATAGGATTTGAAAACTCTATCAATATATTTCACAACTTTATCGCTGGCTTCACTACTTGCTGGATGAGGTTCTTCGGTCAAAATAAACAAATGCTTTTCACAATTACTTGCTTTAGGAAAGGACAAAAATTTACGCTCCCATTCAATTTGAGCACTTATATTTTGTGGAAGAAATCCAGTAATTTCTTGCGTGAGCAGTGTCTGAATGGAAAAAGCAGTGGCTAAAATTCGGTAAATTAATTTGGTTGCTTTCATACTTTTTTACAAAAAAATAAAAAAGTTTAGATGAAATTGCAAGTTTTTGTATTTTTGCCGTTAGCAATAACGAGTTTGGAATTCTTGATAAGATTTTTTAAATTTTAATGGAAACCTTAGGCAAAATTAAATTGTTAAAATTTCTGGAACTACTGTAGCTCTTTGAAATTGGGGGTGATGTGGTTTCGACGGGAGCCGAAGGCACTTAAAACTGCACGCCGTGCTTTTGCCGTGTGCACGTAAAACAAACGGCGAAAAATAAGTGCCAACTATAACTATGCCTTGGCTGCCTAATTAGAAAGCAGCCCGTCCTTTATAACTCGTGCCTGTCCGGGTTATAAAGGGCGTGGACAACGACAGGCACTTGCCGGGACTTTTCTCAGGGAGTCCCAGCAAGTTAAATTCACCTGAGATAGCTCCATCTCGGGCGCCTACCCCCTAAAGATGGAGCGAAATTTAAAAGGTAGGCTAAGCGTGAAGATGTTTTAAGTGCTTGGCTTCCGGACCCGGGTTCGACTCCCGGCACCTCCACTTTAAATTTTTATCCCCATTTAAAATTACTTCTCTAACAAAAGTTTTAAAATCTGCACAACCCTATTCTTCAACTCTTTGCGATGAACAATTAAATCAATAAATCCATGCTCAAGGAGAAATTCTGATCGTTGAAATCCCTCTGGTAAATCTTTTCCAGTTGCCTGTTTAATTACCCTTGGTCCGGCAAAACCAATCAAAGCACCCGGCTCGGCAATGTTTATATCTCCAAGCATCGCATAACTTGCTGTTACCCCTCCAGTGGTTGGATCAGTTAAAATTGAAATATAAGGGATACCGGCTTCCGACAATTTAGTTAACATCGCTGAGGTTTTAGCCATCTGCATAAGCGAAAGAGCACTTTCCATCATCCTTGCTCCACCACTTGCTG
>JAPYWO010000102.1 GCA_028276305.1 Candidatus Thermokryptus sp. | reverse complement strand
GCATCGCGGATGTCATTTGTCGCCTCTGCTATATCCGTCCCCCAATTAAATGTAACAGTTATGATTGAGATGTTATCCTTTGAGCTTGAAGTTACTTTTGAGACATTATTTATAGTGCTTACCTGTTCTTCAATTAACTTTGTGACTTTTTGTTCAACATCTTCAGCCGATGCCCCAGGATAAATTGTCACAACACTTATAGCTGGTGGCTCAAGTTTCGGAAGCAAATCAATGGCAAGACGCAAGAATGCAAACGCTCCAAGAACAGCAAGAGCAAGATAAAACATCAAAGTGGTTACAGGTCTATCTACCGAAAGTTTTGGTAAATTCATTTTTCAACCCTCCTTAAAAATTTTTATTCAACAATTTTTACTTTTATTCCGTCGGCTAATTTCGTTTGACCAGTTGTGACAACGAGTTCGTTTTCATTTACACCACTTAAAACCTCAACCTCACCATCAAATTTTCTTCCAATCGTTACATTTCTTCTCCTTGCAGTATCACCTTTTAAAACGAAAACATAATTTACATTTGACCCAGGTAGCGGTACGAGCGCCGATTCAGGTATTATCACCCCCTGACCTTGCCCAACTTTTATTTTAACTCTGGCGAACATTCCCGGTCTAAGTAAAAGACCTTGATTTGGCACTTCAACTTCGGCGGTAAATGTCCTGCTGACTGAGCTAAGAGCTGGATTTTTCTGAACGATCTTTCCAAGGAAGACCTTATCAGGATAGGCATCAACTTGCACCTCAGCTGGCTGATTTAACTTTATCAATGGAAAGTCCTTCTCAGCGATGCTTAATTTTATTTTAACTATATCAATCCTCATCAAAGTAACTATTCCAGGTCCACCTCCAGCCCCGGGCATAAGTGTAAAGACCTCTCCTTCATTCATCAGTTTTTCTGTGACTATTCCATCAAACGGTGCGCGAATTTGTGTGTTTGAAAGTATCAGTTCATAAGATGCTTTTGCGCTCTCATAATTTGCCTTTGCTCTTTCAAGTTGTTGCTCAGGAATTGAACCGGTTTCAAAGAGGGATTTCATGCGATTGTAATCAGATTGTGCAAGTTCAAACTGAATTTTCGCTTGAGTTAACTGTTGTGTGTTCATCTGAACGAGAATTTGACCCGCCTTTACGAAGTCACCTTCATTGACATAAATTTTCTCAATCGTCCCTGACATCTGTGCTCCTATCCTGGCTTTTTGATACGGCTCAACCGTACCAGCGTACTCAAGGATGATATCGTAGGTTTTCTTTTGAGCTTTTACAGCTTTGACAGGTATTACTTCTTCGTTATTTGTATTGTTAGTGTTTTCCTTTTTTGATGCGCAACCGACGATAAAAATTAATCCAACTAACAAAATTACATATAGGTTTAACTTCTTCATTTTTCCCTCCAATTAATAATTTGTTTTACCGGTTAATTTTTCAAGGTCGCTCATCGCGATTAGGTAATCGTAAATTGCCTGTAAATAATTTAAGCGCGCTTGTGCAAGGTTCACCTCCGCATTGCTTACCTCAAGTTGGGTTCCGACGCCACTTTCAAATCTTTTCCTTGCAATTTTATATCCAAGTTCAGCAAGTTCAACAGCCCTTTTTTGTGATTCAATTCTACGACCCGATTGTTCAATTCTGTAAATGGTGTTTTTGAGCTCATTTTCAAGCGCTTGTTTTGTAAAGTTTAGCCTCTCAATTGCTTGTTGGAACGATGCTTGCGCCTGATCAACCCTTGCTTGTGTGCCAAAACCGTTGAAAATAGGTATCTGAATCTGCAAGCCGATGAATGTCGTCCTGATCCAACGATATTGGTTAAAGTTAAAATCGTTCGCCTGTGCTTGATATTGTAAGTTCCCAGTTAAAAATAGCGATGGTAAATGACCCGATACCTCAAGCGAGACAATTTCTCGTGAAAGCTCAACTTGTAACTCGGCTTGCTTTAAATCTGGATTTTTCTCATAAAGGTCTTTCAAGGAAGTTGCATAATCAACGCCAATTAAACTGTCAACTTTCATCTCGCCTTCAATTTCAATGTCTTCCTTGACATCTATGCCAAGCACAAGTTTTAGGGCGTTCTTTGCAAGTTCAAGGTTATTTTCTGCCTGAATTAGCAAAGGTAAAAGGTTTTGATATTGAACCTGCGCGCTGATGTAGTCGTATTCGGAAGCGATTCCTTGGCGGTACATCTTCTCAACATTTTTTAAATTATCCTGGGCGAGGTCAACCCTCATCTTTGTTATCTTGTAGTTTTCCCTGGCGAGAAGAGCACCGTAAAAAGCTTTTTTAACATCTGCAATTGTTTTTAGCGTGACGGATTTATATGCTTGTTCAGCCAAAGATTTGCCTTTCAAGGCAGACCTTATTCCAGCATAAAGATTCCAAGAAAAGAGAGGCATTTGTAATGAAATCGCACCAAGATATGAGTTATCAAATCCAATTTCAATTACCCCACCCGTCATTCTTCCGAAAGGCGAATCAGGCGGGAGGAAAAGTACGGGTTTTTTCAAATATCTTGAATAACTTCCCGATGCGCTTATCCTCGGAATTAAAGCAGACCTTGCCTCAACAAGTTTCTCGTCCGACTTTAAAATTTCAAGCTGTGCTAGTTTAACTTGATTGCTGTTTTCAAGTGCGATTTTAATCGCATCTTCAAGTGTGAGGACATTCTTTTGTGCGAGCAAATAAATTGGTAAAAAAATTAACAAAATTAAATTTCTCATCTTTCGGCTTCTTTTTTATTTTTGGAAATTCCATCAAATATGATCTCAATTATTGAATCAACTATTTGATCTGGGTTTGCACTTATATTTTCATTTGTTAAACAACCATATATGACATCCCTTAGCATCCCATTAAACGCCATGACGACAAGGTTTGGGTCAATGTTTTTAAGTTTCCCACTTTTTATGTCCGCCTTAATTATATCAGTTAAAATTTTTGAGATGTTTGATAACCGATTTAGAACATAGTTTCTGGTCATCTCCTTTTCATCCGTTTCCATTTGCATGATCGCTTGCATCATAACATGAAATGAAAATTTGCTCTCGGTTAGGAAAAATTTTATAATTTCAGATGCATAAAATCTCAACCTATCCCTGGCGTTACCCCTTAGTTTTTTCGCCTCTTCCGCAAGCGATTGGATTTTATCAAAAAGGTCTGTGAGAATTTCGTCAAACAGTTGTTTTTTGCTTTTGAAATAAAAATATATGGCTCCTTTACTGAATTGTGCGTGCTCAGCTATTTCCTCCATCGTTGTGTTTTTATAACCTTTTGTGCCGAAAAGATGCAGTGCGGATTCAATTATCTCCTGCTTGTGTCTTTCCTTGATTATTTCTCTTCTTTTTGACTTTGCCAAATTCGTTTATCCTTTTATTTTTGCTTGACCTAATATAATACATTTTGACCAAAAAGTCAAATTTTGACTAATCAGTTCATCTTGATTTTAACCATTTTGTTTTTTAAATTGAAAACAAATTCCGCACAAAAGATTGAACAAACCGATGAAATATCTTGAGGATACAATTGCGGCGATTTCAACCGCAATTGGGGAAGCAGGAATTTCAGTGATAAGGATAAGTGGAAAGGATGCTATAAAAATTGCCGATAAAATTTTTGTTGGGAAGAGGAAACTTGCGGAAGTCAAAACACACACCGCTCATTATGGCAAGATAGTTGATAGTGAAGGCAATGTTGTTGATTATGTGGTTGCAACTGTTTTCAAGGCGCCGTATTCTTATACGGGTGAAGATACCGTTGAGATAAGCTGTCATGGAGGAATTCTCGTCACAAGAAAAGTTCTTGAAACAGTTCTTGAAGCTGGCGCCCGACTTGCTCAACCGGGTGAATTTACAAAAAGAGCTTTTTTAAACGGGAAAATAGATCTCTCACAAGCCGAAGCCGTAGCTGATCTTATAAGGTCAGCTACGGAACTTGCTTATCAAAGTTCTCTTTCACAACTTGAGGGTGCTCTTTCTAAGAAGATAAAGAAAATGAGGGAAGACCTTATAAATCTTTGCTCTTTGGTTGAGCTTGAACTTGATTTTGCTGATGAGGACCTTGAGTTTGTTGATAAACCTCAACTTGCTGAGAAAATAAAAAACGCCATCGCTGAAATAGACGAATTAATTGAGACATTCAAATTCGGCAAAATTTACCGCGAAGGGATAAAAGTTGTAATTGCGGGGAAACCAAATGCTGGGAAGTCAAGTTTGTTGAACGCACTTTTAAATGAGAATAGAGCAATCGTGAGCGAAATCCCTGGGACGACGAGAGATGTAATTGAAGAGAGTTTGAACATTGAAGGTGTCCTTTTCAGAATCGTTGATACTGCTGGTTTAAGGGAGACATTTGATATAGTTGAACGCGAAGGTGTGAGAAGAACCGAAGAACAACTTAAAAGGGCGGATATGATTTTGCTTGTCATTGATTCAACAAATGAGATAAACGAAGAAGATGTGAGGATTTATCATCGTGTTTTAAATTTTGCCGTGGATGAGTCAAAAAGATGTATAATTGTTTTCAATAAAGTTGATTTGCTTGATGGCAAGAGACCGAATATGGACATGAAGATTATGGTTGATTTTCCGGTGGTTTACATTTCTGCTTTGACCGGGTTTGGGCTTGAAAAACTTAAAAAGCTTATGGTTGAGCAATCGTTTTTGGGGATGAATCGGGCGGAGGCAAGTGTTGTCGTAACAAATGTAAGACATAGGGATGCGCTTTTAAGGGCGAAACAAAGCTTGCTTTTCGCTTTGAAATCCCTTGAACAGGGAATGAGCGGTGACCTTGTGGCGGTTGATTTAAGAGCAGGGTTAAATCACCTTGGAGAGATAATAGGTGAAGTTACAACTGATGATATCTTGAACAACATATTTTCAAAGTTTTGCATTGGGAAGTAAAAAGTGTTTCACGTGAAACATTTTAAAACAAAGTGAGTTGAAAAAAAATGGTGATAAATCCAACAATAGATGAAATTTACGATGTGATAGTCGTCGGCGGAGGGCATGCTGGGATTGAGGCTGCCCTTGCTTCGTCGAGAATGGGGATGAAGACGCTTTTGATGACTATGGATATAACCGCAATTGGTCGTATGTCCTGCAATCCCGCTGTTGGAGGAACGGCTAAGGGACATCTCGTTCGCGAAATTGATGCTCTTGGTGGAGAAATAGGTAAAATAGCCGATGCAACTGCAATACAGTATAGAGTTTTGAATAAATCAAAGGGACCGGCTGTTTGGTCTCTTAGGACTCAAAATGACAGGGAACAATACTCAATTGAAGCAAGAAGAAGGGTTGAGGCGCAAGAAGGGCTTGACATAATGCAAGATATGGTGACGGAAATCTTTGTTGAGAATGGGAAAGTTGTCGGTGTGAGAACAGGGCTTGATATAAAGATCGCTTGCAAGGCACTTATAATAGCAGCTGGGACCTTTTTAAACGGGAAAATGTACACAGGGCTTATAAGTAGGGTTGGAGGGAGATTTGGTGAGCCAGCAGCAACAGGTTTAACTGAATGTTTGGAAAAGCTCGGTTTTGTTAGTGGGAGGTTAAAAACTGGAACCCCGCCCAGGATTGATGCCAGGACAGTTGATTATTCAAAGGTTCAAATTGAGCCCGGTGACCCTGATGCAGAACCGTTTTCCTTTCAAACGAAGGAAATCATAAAAGACCAAATTCCCTGTTATTTAACCTATACGAACGAGGAAACACATAAAATCCTTGAAAAAGGTTTTGATAGGTCACCTCTCTTTACTGGCTTAATCAAGGGTCGCGGTCCAAGATATTGTCCGTCAATAGAGGACAAGGTTTATAGATTCAGGGATAAAGAGAGACATCAAATTTTCCTTGAACCAGAGGGGAGAAATACGCATGTCATGTATG
>JAPYWO010000100.1 GCA_028276305.1 Candidatus Thermokryptus sp. | reverse complement strand
ATAAGGATAATTATAAGCGAGTATTTGGAGAAGTCGGGAGTTAAAAAAGGACGGAAGAGGCGTTTGACGCCTTATTCCTTGAAACATACAGCTGCTATGATAATGGTTGAGAACGGTGCTACACCAGAAGAGTTGAAGAAGAGGTTGCGTCTCGGAAGCATAGAAACGGCGATGATTTACTTTAGACAAAAGGGAAAGCTCGGGAAACCACCACAGAAACAAGATACAATTCAATTGTCTTTGCTTTAAAAATAAATTCTTGACATTGAAATGCAGGTTAGATATCCATTTAAAGAAATTGAGGAGAAGTGGAGAAATTACTGGGAGGAGAAAAAAATCTACAAGGTTGATTTGCGAAATCCGAAGCGTAAACTTTATTGCCTTGTTATGTTCCTTTATCCGTCGGCTGACAAACTTCACATCGGTCATTGGTATAATTATGGTCCGACTGATACTTGGGCTCGTTTGAAACGAATGCAGGGTTGGGATGTTTTTGAACCAATAGGTTATGATGCTTTCGGGTTGCCGGCGGAAAATTATGCGATAAAAACGGGAATCCATCCGCAGGATAGCACACAGCAAAATATAAATGTAATCCGCCAGCAGTTAAAACAAATTGGGGCGATGTACGATTGGGATTATGAAATTGATACATCAAAGCCGGAGTATTACAAATGGACGCAATGGGTTTTCCTTCAACTTTACAAGATGGGACTTGCTTATAAAGCTCCAGGACCTGTTAATTGGTGTCCGAGTTGCAACACTGTTCTTGCTAATGAACAGGTTATTGACGGGGCTTGCGAAAGGTGTGGAACACCTGTCGTTAGGAGATTTTTGACGCAATGGTTTTTTAGAATAACGAAGTACGCTGAGGAACTTCTAAACGACCTTGATAAGCTTGATTGGCCAGAAAAGACGAAAATTATGCAGAGAAATTGGATTGGGAAAAGCGTTGGGGCTGAGATAGATTTTGAGGTTGCTTATACGGGCGATAAATTTACCGTTTTCACAACAAGACCTGACACGATTTATGGTGCTACTTATGTCGTCCTTGCCCCTGAACATCCGCTTGTGGATAAGGTAACTAAGCCAGAGTATAAAGAACAGGTCCAAGCATATCTTGATTTCGTTGCGCACGAGACGGAAATAGAACGAACTTCAACGGAAAAGGAAAAGACGGGTGTTTTCACCGGTTCATATGCTATTAATCCAGCGACAAAGGAAAAAATACCTATTTGGATTGCTGATTATGTGCTCATTCATTATGGAACTGGAGCGGTTATGGGCGTTCCAGCTCACGACGAGAGGGACTTTGAATTTGCGAAAAAGTTCGGACTACCGATAAGGAAAGTTATCCTTCAACCGGGAACAAAGCCAGAAGATGAGCTTGAGTCAGCGTATGTTGAACCCGGGATTATGATAAACTCCGGCAAATACGATGGTATGAGTTCAGAGGAAGCGTGGGATAAAATTGTTGATGATCTTGCAAGCGAGGGGGTTGCGAGAAGGTCTGTTAAATATCGCTTGCGTGATTGGTTAATTTCAAGACAAAGATATTGGGGCGCGCCGATCCCGATCGTTTATTGTGAAAAATGCGGAGAAGTCCCTGTTCCGGAAGAACAACTTCCAGTTCTTTTGCCATATAATGTTGACTTTAAGCCGACGGGCGAATCTCCACTTGCAAGATGTGAAGAATTCATAAACACAACCTGCCCAAAGTGTGGAGCCCCAGCAAAGAGAGACCCGGACACGATGGATACATTTGTTGATTCATCGTGGTATTACCTGCGTTATCTTTCTCCCCATCTTGATAGCGCTCCTTTTGATAAAGAGCTCGTCAAGATATGGTGTCCTGTTGATAAATATGTTGGTGGCGCTGAGCATGCGACTATGCATTTGCTTTATGCGAGGTTCATAACGAAGGCGTTAAGAGATGCGGGCTATCTTGAATTTGACGAACCGTTTATAAGTTTGTATCATCAAGGCACCATCACCAACAAGGGCGCAAAGATGTCAAAAAGCAAAGGGAATGTTGTCAATCCGGATGATTTCGTCAGTAAGTATGGTTCAGATGTGTTTAGGTTATACCTTATGTTTATGGGAAGATATGATGAGGGCGGTGACTGGAGCGATGAAGGAATAAATGGTATGTGGAGGTTCGTTAACAGAGTTTATAACTTTGTCCTTGAAAACAAGGATGTTTTGAGAAGTTTTAAGCCGAAGGATAAATATGAGGTTGATGAACTTGGTGATTATGCAAGGGCGATTTACAGAAAGACACATAAAACGATCAAAAAGGTTACCGCTGACATTGACACTTTTAACTTTAACACTGCGATAGCTTCTTTGATGGAGCTTTTCAATTTGCTTTCTGAATTTGATGCTAATCTTTATGATGATTTCACAAAGGAGGTCTTCGTTCATTGCGTGAAAAGGTTCATCATAATGCTTGGTCCCCTTGCCCCTCATCTTGCGGAAGAGCTTTGGGAAATTTCGGGTGAAAACGAAAGTTTGTTTGTCGGAAGTAAATGGGTTGAACCGGATGAAAAAGCGCTTGTTGAAGAAGAAGTCACAATTGTCGCACAGGTAAATGGAAAAGTTAGAGCGAGGATAAAAGTCCCGATAGATCTTGATGATGAGACACTTAAAAATATTGTCTTGAATGATGCGAGTGTTCAAAAATATGTCGGTGGCAAGAAAATATCAAAAATTGTCGTGGTTAAGAATAAACTTGTCAGCATCGCTTGTGAAGACAACTAAATTATTCATCTTTTTCATCGTAATTTTAACCTTGTTTGGTTGTAAAAGCAAAGTTCGCAGAGTCCCAGTCGTTTCTCAAGCTTCATCTGATTCTTACATTTATTTTCTATCGCAAAGAGATTCAATTCAATCGGTCTACAGGTTGAATCTGGTGGACCATAAAATTGAAAAAGTTCTTCCCGATTCATTTGGTGCGGTTTATGAGTTGAAATTTTCCCCATCAGGTGATGTTGCGATTTTTAAAACAGCCGAATTTGAAGGAACGGTTGGCGCTGGATTTCACCTGATAAAGAATCCGAAAATATATCTTTTTGATGTCAGCACTGGAGAAGTCGCTATGTTGAAAGCATTTGATGACTCGTGGAGCGTTAAAATTAGATGGCTGAATATTGATACTGTTGAAGTTTACAGAATAAGCGGTGGGTATCAGACGGGAGAAAATTTTAAGCTTGAGGTTTATGGTTTTGCTCCAGATGGTGAATTGCTTTATGCAAAGAACAAGGAATATGATTGGAGGAAAGGGGAGTTTCCGGAGGATTTCCCCGATGTTAAACTTTCTTCTTCGGATGGAAGATATAGCGTTGAGATAAAGGAGGACTCAATAATTGGTGTTAGGAAAATTTATCTTGTTGGAAGGGATAGTAGATTTGAAATTTTTGAGACGAGATGGAAAATATCACAGCTTGATTGGAGTTCCGATGGGACTTATCTTGTCTTCAGTGTTGTCAATATAACTCCTGAAGCGGTTGAGGTACCAAATGTTAAGACGGGCGAGATTTATTATTTTGACATTTCAAAGCGAAATTTATATAAGATAAGTTCTGGCAGTGGTTTATTTAATTTTAGATTTATAAACGGCACGCAGATAATTTTTGACAAGGGGTTTGAGGATAAATCCGAGATTTATCTTTACGATCTTTACCAGCAAAATATGAAAAGGTTGACGAATGATGACTATCCCGATGGGGTGTCTTCAATACCTAAAATTTTGGGTTTTAGCGCTTGATGAGCATTAAAAGGAAGACATTGTCGGTTGCGATAATAGCTGGAAATGAGGAGAAGAAAATCGGTGATTGTCTTGAAAGTGTTAAGTGGGCAGATGAAATAATAGTTGTTGATTCAGAGAGCACCGACAGGACCGTTGAGATAGCGAAAAGATATACCGATAAGGTTTTCATAAGGAAATGGGAAGGTTACGCCCCTCAAAAACAATTTGCGATAGATCAAGCGACTTGTGATTGGATTTTGAGCTTGGACGCAGATGAAAGGGTTTCACCAGAGTTGAAAGATGAAATTTTGAAAATTCTTGAAAGCGAGACAGAATTTGACGGCTTTTATATACCCAGAAGAAATTTTTTTCTCGGGAAGTGGATAAAATCGTGCGGTTGGTATCCGAATTACCAATTGCGTCTTTTCAAGAAAGGAAAAGCGAAAGTCACACAAAGAAAGGTTCATGAAGGTTTTGTAGTTGATGGTAAAGTTGGATATTTGAGAGGGGATATAATTCATCTCACGCATATGACTTTGAAAGAGACATTTGCGAAGATAAATGAGTATTCAAGTTTGAGCGCAGAGGAAAAGTCAAGGAGGAAAAAGGTAAAAGGAATTGATTTGATTTTGCATCCACTTTCCGCTTTTTTAAGCCATTATGTATTAAAGGGTGGTTTTAGGGATGGGGTTTACGGCTTGATGGTGTCTTTAAACCATGCGATGACGAATTTACAAACATATATGAAGATTTGGGAGCTTCAAAATGTTAAATCTGAAGATGAAAAAGGAAAGTAGCTACTGGACATTTTTGAGGGTTTTGAAGTATGTTCGCCCTTATTGGAAACAGCTTGCGCTTTCGGTTTTCTTCACGATTTTATTTTCAATTTTCAGCGGTGTTTCAATTTATCTGGCTATACCTTTACTTGAGACGCTTTTCTCACAAGATTATATCTCGGCTTTGAACAAACTCGGGAGTTCGTCCGGTTTCCTTTCGGATTTGAAGAACACTTTTTTTAGTTTTTTATTTAGATATGTCTTTTCGGGGACGCATTCAGAGGCGCTGATAAAGATTTGCATTGTTATAATAATTGCGTTCTTTTTGAAAAATATATCCGGTTATCTTCAAGCGTATTTTATGGCTTATGTTGAACAGGGTTTGGTTAAGGATATACGAAACGAAGTTTATAGGCATTTGCACACATTATCACTTGGATATTTCACATCTGAAAGAACGGGGAATTTGATTTCAAGGATAACGAACGATGTTAACATAATAAACACTGGGATTTCAGCTACTTTTTTGAACCTTGTTCGTGAGCCACTTTTGATAGTTGTGTTTTTGATGATAGCTATTTCAATAAATTGGCGTTTGACATTGATATCTCTGCTTGTTTTGCCTTTTGCGCTTTACTTTATAAGTAAGCTCGGGCTACGGCTTCACAAGGAAAGTCGCATCTCGCAGGAAAGGATGGCTGATATAACTTCCGTTCTTCAGGAGACGATAAGCGGGGTTAAGGTTGTTAAGGCATTTGGGATGGAGGAATTTGAGAACAAAAAATTTCAGACACAGACATGGCGTTATTTTAAATCGCTTCTCAAAATAACAAGGATAAGAAATCTTGCTAGTCCTATAACTGAATTTTTGAGCGTAGTTGCAGGTGTGGTGATAATATGGTATGGTGGCATGCAAGTGCTTGAACTTGGAACGATGAGAGCGAGCGAATTTTTGACATTTCTTATAGCTATCTTTCAGATAATGCCACCAGTTAAGGAACTCACAAGTGTGAACAATAGAATCCAGGAATCAACATCTGCAGCAAAGCGTGTTTTTGAAATACTTGACATTGAACCCGATATAAAAGAGGCGCCAAATGCGATTGAATTAAAGGAGTTCAAAGATGAGATTGTTTTTGAAAATGTTTGGTTTTCTTACAACGGGACAAAGAACGGGGACTTCATCTTGAAGGGGATAAATTTGAAAGTTAAAAAAGGTGAAATACTTGCGATAGTTGGTCCAAGCGGTGCCGGAAAGTCAACCCTTGTTGATTTGATACCGAGGTTTTATGACCCAACCGAGGGAAGGATTTTAATTGACGGGATAGACCTTCGCATGATAAAGATAAAATCGCTTCGCGATAAAATTGGGATCGTTACGCAGGAGACGATTTTA
>JAPYWO010000099.1 GCA_028276305.1 Candidatus Thermokryptus sp. | reverse complement strand
TGCGGTCAATTTCAACAGCGGATTTGTTTTCGCTTACTATCCTCTCATAAACTTCTTGTCTGTAAATTGGAACATCATCCGGGGCTTCAAATCCGAGTTTGATTTGGTTTCCGGAAATTTCAAGCACGGTTATCTTTATGTTGTTTTGAATTATCACCGACTCTCCGATTTTCCTTGAAAGCACAAGCATTTCAAAACTCAATAAGTTTTCTAAGTGAAAAGTTGATGCGTTATCTCAAGTTCGGGGTCGTCAAATATCATCTGTTTTCCGAGTTTTTTTGATTTGTCAATCACGATCGGCGCTTTTAAGTTCACAGTGATCTTTGAGATGTCCCTGTTCAGTGTCACTATTGAAAAGATGGCGAAAGTTTTCGGGTCAAAGCCAACCCTTTGGTAGTAATTTTCAATCACAAATGTGGGTTCAAGTATTGCGAAGCCGATTTCCGGCTCCTCAATGGAGATCAACCAGCGGAATGGCTTGCACTCTTCATCTTCAACGATGATGAATTTTTTCAGTTCTTCAAATCCGATAATCCCGCTTGGGAATGTTAGTATCATTTCGTCGTCAAACTCAATTTCTCCAAATTGTGAATTTTTTATCCTCATCCCAATGAAAATTTAATTTGAAATTTTGCTTAAAACGCCACTTTGAGTTGAAACTATGACTATATCAACCCTTCTATTTTTCGCTCTGTTTTCTTCTGAATCGTTCGGAGCTATAGGTCTATATTCTGAATATCCCGCAATTGAAATTTTTTCCGGGTTTACGCCTTTGCTCATAAGATAGTATGCTGTGTTTAAAGCTCTTGCGACAGAAAGGTGCCAATTTGATGGAAACCTTGCGCTCCTTATGGGTCTATCATCTGTGTGTCCTTCAATTCTTATTTTGTTTGGCAAAAGCTTTAGTATTTCAGCTATTGTATCAAGGACTGCCTTTGCCTCAGGTTTGAGTTCTGCACTGCCTGATTCAAAGAGCAATCGCTCAAGCAAATGTATTGTCAATCCCTCGGGAGATGTTGTAACTATGATTTTTTTTGATTGAATGTTTGTGCTTAAAATTGCATTGATTTGAACTTCAAGTTTTTGCTGGGACGAACTTGTTTGATAGGTATTTGCTTGAGCTTCTGAGCCCGTCCGTGGTGGAGTAGGTGTGACAAGGACGCCTTTACCGCCAGCGAGGACCCCGCCACCGCCGAATAACTGGCTGAAAGCCGAAATCCATTGCTGATACTTGTTAAGGTCAATTTGTGACATTGAATAAAGCACGACAAAAAGACCAAGCAAAAGCGTAATCAAGTCGGCATAAGTTATGAGCCATCGCTCAAGGTTTTCATGTTCCTCGTGATGTCCTTTCTTCTTCCTTGACATTTTCAGTCCTCAATTTTTTGCTCGCTTATCGGAAACATTGAGTAAAGTTTCGTCTTGATGATTGTTGGGACCTCACCTGCTTGAATTGCTAAGACACCCTCAACGATTATTTCTAACAGAATTTTTTCTTCAGCGTGGATCGCTTTCAATCTGTCAGCTATAGGAAGCCAAATTATATTTGCGCTAAAGACGCCCCAAAGCGTTGCTATGAAAGCACTCGCTATGTGATGTATGAGCTCATTCGGGTCCCCACCAGCGTTTGCAAGCGTTGAAATTAATCCCATGACGGTTCCGATTATCCCCATCGTTGGGGCGTATCCACCCATCTTTTGAAATACAGTTGCGTTTGCCATGTGTCGCTCGGTTATGTAGTTTATCTCAACATCCGCTATTTCACGGATTGTCTCTGGGTCAGTTCCATCTATGGCGAGTCGCAACATCTTTTTTAAAAAAGGATGAGACACATTGTTGACCTCCTTTTCAAGTGCAAGTATCCCATCTTTCCTCGCTATGATTGCGTAATTTACTATCGTCTCTATTGTCTCAACTACATTGAATTTTGGCGGTATGAGCGCAAGTTTTATAAAGCTGGGTATCTTAAAAAATATCTTCGCTGGTGAGCCGATCATAGCTGTTGCAATTGTCCCGCCAAAGACGATCAACATCGCAGGGATCAAAATCAAAGCCCCAAGCGTTCCACCTTCAAGGAGAAACGAACCGAAAATTGACAACACCCCGAGTATTAAACCGGCTATCGTTCCAAATTCAAATGTTGAATTGTTCTTCATCGCAGATAATCAATTATTGACTTTTGAATTATTTTCCCAGCGAGCATATATGCTGATTCAAGTATTAACTGACCCTTTTGTAAATTTATGGCTTGTTGTGCTATGTCGGTATCTTGCCTTATTGACAGAAGCTCGGTTAGTATAAGGTTTTGTTTTTCAATTTGCTTTCTCAAAAGGTTGAATCTGTTCATCAAAGCTCCAACCTCAGATGAATTGCTCACGATGTTTTCAAAAAGTTGCTCAAACCTTTGCAATAGGGAGATGTCGGGTTTAATTTTGTTCTTCAAGGAACTTTTGATTTGATGCACGAGGTCAAAAATTTCCCTCCCACCGAAAATCTCCTCAACTGTGAAATTCACTTTCTCATACACGCCATCGTTTACCTCAAACTTTATCTCACCGTTTGACAAGTCCGAAATTAACAGGTCGTTTTTTTCATCGTATGAAAATGGTTTGACTTTTGTATTCGTTCCGTTGAAAATATATTTCCCCTTGAAATTTGTATTCGCGGAATCAAGCAACTGCTTGAAAAGTTCTCCCAACCTGTTCGCATAAGTTTCGTAGTCCGGCTCCCTTGCTGAGTTTGAGATCTCAACGAGTAGAGATTTTATATCAATCAAAGTGTTGATGAAATTGTCAAGTGCATCGCCGGTTGCAGTTAAGAAATCAATGGCGTCGTCAATGTTTTTTTGAAATTGTTCATTTCTGTTTATCATTGCTTTCAAATTCATTATTGAATTTGCGATATAAGGATCGTCCGATACCGTGTTGATTTCCTTGCCAGTTGCGATTTTAAGCTGAACTTGATTTATCTTCTCCCTCGTCTTGTCTATGTTGTCAATCAAATTTTTTATCACTGTTAATTCGGTGATTCGCATATCTGGGACTCACTTTGTTTTATCTAACCATTGAAAGTATAGCGTCAATCATTTCGTTTACGCTTTGTATCACCCTCGCGGAAGCTTCAAACATTTTTTGAAACTTTATCATATTCAACATCTCCTCGTCAATTGAAACACCAGAAGCGGAATCTCGCTGTGATTCAAGCTGATTTAAAATCATCTTTTGTAAGTTCTCGTTATCCGAGCTTATTTTTGACCTTAAACCGATGTCGCTTACGATTGAGTTGTAAAAGTTTGATATGTTTTCATCTTTTCTAAGTCCAGCGATTGCGAGCGCCACTTGATTGTCACCGGTGTTTCCGTCAATTGAAGTTGCAATTTTATTCGGATTTTCAAGGATTGCTTTGTTAACTTGAATGCTTCCTGAGCCAGTCCCGACGAAGAAATCAAGACCCGTAGCCCCGTCAATGCCATATCCAAGCCGATGTATATCGTTAATCTTTTTTATCAAGTTCAAAGCAAGACGATCAAACCCCTCAATCACGCCCGGAACCAGGTCATTGAACGAATTCTGAAGCATGAAAATCTCGCCGGAATTAAACTTCGCTTCTATTCCGTCATCGGTTGAGATGAATTTAACTTTGCCGTCAAAGAATTTCATCTCAATCCTTTTAACCTGTTCCTTATTCACAATGGTGACGCCACCGGCGTTAATTTTTACGGCACCGCTTTCGTCAAATGATGCGACGAAATCCACAAGTTTTGAGAGTTCATTTAGTTTTTGATTTATCTTGTCCTTTATATCGTTCGTTTCAGCACCGGAGTTATAAAGATTCACCGCTTCTCGGTTCAATTTGCCAATTTCAGCGATGATTTCGTTCAGGTTTTTAACCTTCACATCAACTTCGGACAAGATGTCTTTTTTCATCCCAAGCAAGGCGTTGAAAATGTCGTTGAACCTTTGTGAGAGTGCCTTTGCGCTTTGAACGACGCTGACACGCAAAGCCCTGTCCTCGGGATTTTTGGCTAAATCATCAAAAGCGTTGAAAAAGTTTTCAATTAACCGCCCAAGCCCAACCTCGCTTGGTTCGTTTATTATCGTTTCAATCCTTGAGAAAATTTCACGCTCAATGGAATGATTCCCGAGCGAATTTAGAGTTTTTCTTATCTCACCTTCAATGAAGATGTCGCGGATTTGTTTTATGCCGACGACTTTTACGCCCGAGTTTATCATTCCGAGCTTTGATGATAAAACATCGCTACTGCTTAATTCAACTCTTTGCCTTGTGTAACCAGGTGTGTTTGCGTTTGAAACATTGTGGCTTGTAACCTCAAGCCCAATTCTTGACGAATGAATCCCTTTCTTTGCACTCTCAATTATGCCAAGTAACCCAGCCATAAAAATTAAACCTTTTTGTTTACTTTCTTCGCCTCGTCAAAAAACTCCATCAATTTTTTAGTGAAGGAAAGCGAATGCGAGATCAAATATCTGTTTTCAAAATTTATCCGCCTTATCTCATTTAAAAGCGAAATCAATTCGTCCTTGCCATTTTCTAACTTTTTCACCTCATCTGCGCTCAAAGTTATCTCAGAGATGATCGCTTCGGCTTCTTTCGTCCTTTTCTCAATCTCCTCGTAATTTAGTGAGACGATCGCTCTTTGCTTTTCCTCAAGCGTCTCCTTCAGGGTTTTCAACTTACCTTTCAATTTGGTCAAAATTTCCATCGGCTTTTCATTTCCCGGTATCATTTTTGCCACCTTTTTGTTCAAAAAGTTTTAAATATCTCATGACCTTACCGACATATTCAATTGTCTCCGGAAAGGGCGGGATACCGCCAAATCTTTCAACATTTTCAGGTCCAGCATTGTAACCTGCTAAAGCAAGTTTTATGTCGCCGTTAAATCTGTCAAGTAAGTGGCGTAGATACTTAACGCCACCATATATATTTTCGGCAGGATGCCATATATTCTTTATCCCGACGAATTGAGCAGTTGAATCAATAAGTTGCATTAAACCTTTGGCGCCCTTTGGGGAAAGGGCAAAAATGTCCCCGGATGATTCAACGGCAATTATCGCTTTGATTAGCTCCTCCGGGATGTTGAATTCTGAAGAAGCTTTTTTAATTATATCGTCAAAGCGGTTGATTTTCTCAACCACTGGTTCGTTGTATCTGATAAATTTCCTTCTTTGTCCTTGGTGCTTTGGAATCTCTTTCATCGTTGCTTTTTCGGTTTGCCCAGAGTTATCGCTGGTGGTTTTCGCATCCTTTTTTTCAAGTTCTTTGTAGATAAGCTCTTCTATGCCGAATTTCCCATTTTTGGCTAAATGTCTTGACATCTCAATGTAAAAGATGCCATCTAAAACATCGGTGCCGAAATCATCACCTCCAAAAATTGAATTTCTTTCATCGCTAATTTTCATCATTGACTTTAGCATGAAATTTAAAAATATCGCTTCAAAGTTCTCCGCCGTCTCCTTGAGGCGAAGTTTTCTGCTTTGGTCTTGAATTTTTTCGCTTTGAATAATCTTATTTGGCTCACCTGTGTAAATCTTCATTCTTCACATTATAATTAGTTCTGCTTTTAACGCTCCTGCTTCTTTAAGTGCTTGGAATATCGCAATTATATCCCTTGGCAAAACTTTTAAAGCGTTCAAAGCTCGTGCTATATCTTGAACCGTCGCAACTCCTTCAATCGTGTTGACAATCGTCGTGTCCTGATAAACATTTATCGTCGTAAGCTGTGTTACAATGGTTTGACCTCGTGAAAAAGGAGCTGGCTGGGAAATAACCGGAACGGCTTGTATTTCAATGTGTATCCCACCGTGTGAAATCGCAACTGGCGAAATCGTCACATTTTCACCGACGACAATAGTCCCCGTCCTCTCGTTTATCACAACTTTCGCAACCGCATCGGGTTGAACTTCAATTGACTCAATTTGTGAGATGAAGTCAAC
>JAPYWO010000098.1 GCA_028276305.1 Candidatus Thermokryptus sp. | reverse complement strand
AAACAAGCCCAGCTCCAACCCATAGTTCGGGGTTTTTCTCATCAAGTTTCAAAGCCATCATATAACTTGAGAGTGCTTCGCTGAAACGACCGATTTCATATTCAACATCTGCTTTTGCTTCCCAAAGTTCGGGTATTTTCGGATTGAAATTTACAGCTGTTGTGTAATCAGCGAGTGCTTTTTTGTAGTTTCCAAGCGCTTCATAACAATTCCCGCGAGCGTAATAAGTGACATAATTGGTTGGATTAATTTTAAGGGCTTGATTATAGTATTTTATCGCTTCACGATATTGACCCAATTTCGCATTTATATTTCCAAGATAGAAAAGAGCAAGTTCCGAGTTGGGTTGATATATCAATATCTGGCGAAATGTCTCCATCGCTTCTGGATATCTGCCGAGAGTTAACAAAAGTTCGGCTTTTTTCTCAAGTGCCTCGGTATGATCATCTTTTATTACGAGAGCCATATCTAAGCTTTCAATCGCTTTTACGATTTGATTTTTCTTTGCGAGCGCAACGCCTTTTTTATACCATACTTCGCTATCATAAGGGTCAAGCTCAATGCATCTTTCAAGCGATTCAATTTGGCTGTCAATGTCTCCGACCTTTTCATAACAGATTGAAAGTTTGAAGAAGGTCTCTTTATCGTTTGGTTCAATTTCGCTCAGTTTTTTTAATGTTTCAATCGCTTTATTGTAGTTTTCTGATTTTTCAAGCAGGTCCGCTTTAAACCTTAGGAAATCGGCGTTCATCGGTTGTATTTCAATGGCTCTGTCTATACATTCCAGCGCTTCTTCCGTTTTGTCAAGGTTTTCAAAGGTTATCGCCATGTTCGCCCAGGCGTCAGCTTCGTTTGGGTTCAGCATCAATGCCTTGTGAAATGATAAAAGCGCCTTTTCATATTCGGACATATTGTTTAAAATGATTCCCCGCCTCAACCAGTATTCAACTGTATATGGGAACAATTCAATGAGTTTTTGGACATGGAAAAGTGCTTTTTCATATTGTCCGGAGAGCATGTAAAGGTCTATCAGCTCTTCTACTATCTCTGTGTGTATATAGGCGCCCTCGGATTCCTTGAGGAATTCCTCGTATTGTTTGATTTTATCTTGAAGATTTTCCTTTTCTGGCTGTCCTTCAAATTCTTCCCTGTCGTCAAAGTCGTGATAGTTCACGGTTGATTTTGGATTTAATTTGGTTTTTCAGAGGCAAAATAAAGAAAAATTTTAAATCAAGCAAATGAAAAAGGCGGGCGTAAGCCCGCCTTTATTAATCGTGTAACGCCTCAAGATACCTTGAGGCGTCAAGCGCAGCCATACACCCGGTCCCAGCAGCTGTCACAGCTTGCCGGTAGACCTTGTCAGCAACATCACCAGCAGCAAACACCCCAGGAACGCTCGTTTGAGTCGTACCAGGTTTAGTGATTATATAACCGAGCTCGTCCATTTCAATCTGCCCTCTGAAAATCTCGGTGTTTGGCTTATGCCCTATGGCTACAAATAAACCATCGCATTTGTAATCCATTGTTTCCCCGGTTATGACATTTCTTAACCTTACGCCAGTCACTTTTTTCTGGGAGACATCGTATACATCTTCAACGACGGAGTTCCAGATGAAGGTTATCTTCGGGTTTTTCATCGCCCTATCTTGCATAATTTTAGATGCTCTTAGCTTATCTCTTCGGTGTACCACCGTGACTTTGCTTGCATACCTTGTCAGGAAAAGTGCTTCTTCCATTGCAGTATCACCACCGCCAACGACGACTACTTCTTTATCTTTGAAAAAGAAACCGTCACAGGTTGCGCAAGCCGAGACGCCGTATCCGCGAAGTTTTTGTTCAGATTCAAGCCCAAGCCATTTCGCTGACGCACCAGTTGCGATTATCACAGCATCAGCGGTGTAAAGGTCCTCATCAGCCCAAATTTTAAACGGTCTAACAGAAAAATCAACTTTGGTGACATCAAGCATCTCAAGTTTTGCACCAAACCTTTCAGCTTGTTCACGCATAAGTTGCATAAGCTCAGGTCCTTGAATGCCCTTCGGGAACCCGGGGAAATTTTCAACCTCTGTTGTAAGCATCAATTGTCCCCCTGGTTGAGAACCCTCAAAAACGAGAGGTTCAAGGTCAGCACGTGCTGCGTAAATCGCAGCAGTCAAACCAGCAGGTCCAGAACCGATAATTATGAGCTTTCTGTGTTCAAGCGCCTCCATTTTTCACCGCTCTTTGTTTTAAAATTTCAATTATTTCAAAGAAATTTTTGATTGAAAAATCTGCATAATTTGATAACTCATCTTTTCTCAAAGTGGTTTCAACTCCAATTGCGATCATCCCAGCGTTTTTAGCTGAAATCAAACCAGCAATTAAGTCCTCAAAAACGATGCATCTCTCCGCTCTACAATTTAATCTTTCCGCCGAAAGAATGAAAATATCCGGGGCTGGCTTACCCCGTTGAACATCTTTTGAAGTGACAACGGTGTCAAACAAACCATATAAATTGAGTTCATCAAAAATCAACTCAACATTTTCATCTGGGGCGGATGTCGCAAGGGCGACTTTTACCCCGTTTTCTTTTAAAATTTTTAAAAATTCAATCGCGCCATCAACGCTTTTTAACTTACCACGGGCTATGTCCCTGAAGATTTCGTCAACCCTTGTCCCTATCTTTTTTATTTCCTCATCTTTGATTTTCCCGTCAAATAAAATTTTAGCGCTTTCCTCCCCCCTTCTTCCAAAAACGATGGTTCTAAATTCATCAACGCTTAAATCCCTTCCAAATTCTTCGCATATTTCCCTCCACGATTTAAAATGAAATTGAAATGTATCCGCTATTACACCGTCAAGGTCAAAGATCGCACAGTCAAAATCCAACTCCGAAATTTTCCTTAAAACCATGTTCTTTATCGCATTTTTTACATTTCTGACGAAGCCGTGAAATTTCGCCCTCTTTATCGGACTTAATTTGTAATTTGATTTGAACTGTTCTTCGGTTAGTTTTGAGAGGTCTGTTAATTTTGGATTTAAATTATAACTAAACGGCTTAAACTCCTCAACTTCGGTTTCCTTTTGAAATTTCAAATTCCAAGGACAGACCTCCTGACAGATATCGCACCCGAAAATTAAGTTATTGAACTTCTTTCCCAAGTCATCCGGGTATTCATCCCCTTTATATTCAATTGTCCAGTACGAGATGCATTTGTTTGAGTCAACGACATAAGGTTCAACTATTGCTTCGGTTGGGCACGCGGTTATACATCTTGTGCATTTGCCACAAAAATCAGCCATGGGTTCATCGTATTCAAGTTCAATATCCGTAATGATTTCGCCCAGGAAAACCCAAGAGCCGAATTCCCTTGTTATCAAGTTTGAGTTTTTCCCTATCCATCCAATGCCAGCTTTTGTAGCCCAAACCTTTTCCATAACTGGTCCAGTGTCAACATAAACTTTTGCGTTTGCTCCTGGGGCGAGATTGATGATGAATTGACGAAGTTTTTCAAGCTTTGATTTTAAAACGATGTGGTAGTCAATTCCAAGCGCATAGATTGAGATTTTACCTTCGTCTTTTTGTGTTTGGGGGAGTTTTTGGAAGTAATTTAAGGCAACGCTTATAATTGATTTTGCGCCCGGAAGGACGAGCGCAGGGTTGATTCGTTTTTCAAAACTTTTCCGCATCCATTCCATATCCGCTTCATATCTTCTCCCAAGCCATTGCGAAAGTTTCATCGCCTCATCTTTTAATTCCTGCGCCTTTGCAATTCCAACCTTTGAAAATCCTAACTCAATCGCTTTTCTTTTAATTTCCCTTGTCAACTCAGCTTTGCCCATCATCGTCAAGTTTGATCCATATTTCGTTATTTTTGATGTTGACTTCAAAGGTTTTCAAGCGTCCCGAGCCATAAACTGGTTTTCCTGTTTTTACTTCAAAAGTCCAACCGTGCATCGGGCAAATTATATTTTCGCCTTCTATTATTGCTTCCGAGCCATTGACGATTCTTGTATGTTGATGCGGACAGATATTTGAGATAGCGAAGAAATTTGAGTTCAAATTTACAATTGCAATTTCAAAGTCCTCTATTTTGAAAGATTTTGCCCTCTTTACATCAGTAATTTTGCAAAGTTTAATTTCTTTTGGCATATTTAAGAGAGGTTTTTGATACTAATTTAGTCCAGCGGGATGAAAAAGACAAAGTTTTAACCCATGGAGATAGATTTTTCGGAAATAGAACTTTTACAGAGGCAAGGGAAGAGCGCTTTTGAAACCACGAAGATTTTAACGCTCACGCTTGACTCAATGATAAAACAAATTTACGAAGGTTTAAAAATTCCCTCCTCGGTTTTGATTGCGCTTGGCGGATATGGAAGGATTGAACTTTGCCCAAACTCTGATGTAGATGTGATGCTTCTTGTTGAAAGGAAAAATGAAGAAACGGGAAATTTAGCCGTTAAGTTTTTCCAGCAGATCTGGGGGCTTGGTATAAATATCGGTCATAGCTTTAGAACGATTGATGAATGCCTTGAGCTTTTCGGTTCGGATTTTGAATCGTGGGTATCGTTTCTTGAGTTAAGGTTTGTGTGTGGTGATGAAAATCTATTTGAAGATTTCAAAATGCGGGTGATGGAAAAAACATTGAGCGATGGAAATGGGTTATTTATCAAGTGGATTATAAATGGCAATCGCCTAAGGCATGAAAAGTATGGGAATACGATAAAACTGCTTGAGCCGAACATTAAAAAGAGCGCTGGCGGTTTGAGGGACATTCATACATTGCTTTGGATTTTAAAAAGCACCGACCCGGATTTCTGGGCTTTGCCCGGGGAAAACTCCGCTTGTAAAGAAATGCTTGAATTGATGTATCAAAAGGGGATGATAAATAAACAAAAATTTTCATCTGTCGTTGAGGCGTTTGAGTTTTTGCTTAGAACAAGGATTGAGCTTCACTTGAACCGAGGTGGAGATGTTTTGGATTTTAACATTCAGGAAAAAATTGCGAATTCATTTGGATATGCAGATGAAAACGCTGGGCGAAGAGGCGTTGAGGTTTTCATGCGTGACTATTATCTGCGAGCGAGGGAAATTTACATGCTCAATAAGTTTTTCATCTCAAAAATTGAAAACAAGGAATTTAAAGGTCACGGTAAAGTCAAAAAAATTGACGATGCTTTTTCAATCCGTGATGATAAATGGTTGATTTTAAATTCGGGACGAAAAGAATTAACCCCGGTTGATGTTTTCAACGCCTTGTTGTATAGGTGCAGGGATGATGTTGACTTTAGCGATGAGTTAAAGCAGGAGGTGATTGCATCTGTTGACCGTCTTGATTTTTCAGACAATTCGGAAGTTGATAAAATTTTCATAGAGATTTTGAATTGCGAGGGTTATGTCGCCGAGACGCTTGAATTGATGCATGAGCTTGGGATACTTGGCAAATATATACCTGAGTTTGCAGGGTTGACTTGTTTGCCACAGCATAGCGTCTATCATTATTTCACGGTTGATGAGCATACTTTAAGAGCCGTTAAAAATGCACAAAGTTTAAGGGAAAGTAAATCATTGCTTGGTGAAGTTTTCAGGGGTTTAAAAAGAAAAGATGTGCTTTATCTTGCGATATTGTTTCACGATATTGGAAAAGCGATTAAGGTTGAGGAACACTCAAAGATCGGGGCTGAAATCGCACGGGCATTTTTAATGCGTATAAATTTTGACGCTGTTGAAGATGTTTGTTTCCTTGTTAAAAATCATCTTTTGTTTGAGCAAACGGCTTTTCGCAGAAACTTCAACGAGGCGGAAACCCTATTTTCTTTCGTATCAAACTTTGAAAAAGCCGAACAACTTGACTTGCTTTACATTTTAACTTACGCTGACCTTTCAGCTGTTAACCCGAGCGTTTGGACTACTTGGAAGGCACAATTAATTGACGAGCTTTATCAGTTGGCGAGGTTGGTAATTGAAAGAAAACTTGACA
>JAPYWO010000097.1 GCA_028276305.1 Candidatus Thermokryptus sp. | reverse complement strand
ATTTGAATTTACCACTTGGAATGATAAGAATAAGGCAAAAGGGAAGCGATGGCGGACATAATGGACTTTATTCAATAATCTATCATCTCGGGACCATTGAATTCCCAAGGTTGAGATGTGGAATAGGGAATCCCGACAAGATGAAGAATATGGTTGACTTTGTTCTGTCAAAGTTTGATGAGGATGAGATTGGTATTGTCAATGATATGATCGGGCTTGCGGTTGAAGCGACATTGTGCTTTATTTCCGAGGGCGTTTTAAAAGCGATGAATAAGTTTAATAGAAAGGTTAAGTTGAAATTTGATACTCCAAATTAAAAACAAAAATGACCATATGGAGGAAATTTAATGGCGAGAAAAATTCCAAAAAATATGCTCTCAAGGCGCTGGTATGAGACAACTTTTTTGATCAATGCTTCGCTTGACGATCCGATAATTGAGCAGATAATAAAAAAGTATGAGAATTTTATAAAGGAGCGAGGCGGAGAGATAATTTTATTGGAGCGTTGGGGTAGAAGAAGATTGGCGTATCCGATAAATAAAAAGAACAGCGCTTTCTATGTGTATATTGAATACTTTGCGCCACCGACAATTGTGAGTGAGCTTGAGAGAGCTTTTCAGCTTGATGAGAACATTATGAGATATTTGACCGTTGTCGTGACTAAAAAGGCTCTTAAGGCGAAAGAACAGGAGAAAAGACGCGGTAGAATAACGATTGAACATCTCGGACTTGGAAATGTTGAGTCGGTTGCTCAAGCTGAGGAAGAGGAAGAAGAGTTTGAAGATGAAGAATAAAGGTTTCGTTTGAAAAAAATCTTTATGTAAAACTTAATGATGGAGGGAGCGATCTATGGCAAAGGAACTCAAAATGCCTGAGCTTAACAGTGTTGTCATAGTTGGTAATTTAACAAAAGACCCGGTGTTTCGTCAGACAACGAAAGGGACACCGGTTGTTAATTTCACTATCGCCTCAAACCGAAGGTTCAGGGATAGCAAGAGACAATGGAAAGAGGATGTTTGTTTCGTCGGTGTTGTCGCATGGAACAAACTTGCCGAATCTTGCAGAGGGAGATTGAAAAAGTCAAGCGCAGTCCTTGTTGAAGGAGAGCTACAGAGCCGGAATTTGAAAACAGCTGACGGTAGAACGAGGACAATTGTTGAAATTAAGGCAAGAAGAATTCAATTTCTTGACAGGAGATCTGCATCATCGGGTGACAATGAGGGACAGTCACAGCAATCATCAGGACAGCAATCAGATGCTTTGAACAAGTATCTTTCAAACGAAGGTCCAAAAATTTAATTGAAAAATAAATTTAACATTTATCGTTATGGTTGAGAATGGCGAAAAAGTATTGCGGTTAAGGAAGAAGAAAATATGCAGGTTCTGCGAAGCTGGTGAGATATACATTGATTATAAAGATGAGAAGAAACTCGGGAAATTTTTGACTGAGCAGGGCAAGATAATTCCACGAAGGGTTAGTGGAAATTGCGCTATGCATCAGCGTCAGTTGACAAAAGCGATAAAACGAGCTAGACATTTGGCTTTGCTTCCGTTCGTTGCTGAAGCTGTGAAGTAATTTTTGTAAAACTTAATGGAGATGTGCAAAGATGAAAGTCATATTGCGCCAGGATTATGAAAATCTCGGGAGGATGGGAGATATTGTAGAGGTAAAGGATGGTTATGCGAGGAATTTTTTAATTCCGAGAAAAATTGCTTTGCCGGCTACACCTGGCAATATAAAGATGGTTGAAACGGAGAAGAAGCAAAAGGCATTCAAACTTGAAAGGGAAAAATTGAACGCTCAAAAGCTTGCTGAAAAACTTTATGGTCTTGAGATAACAATTCCGATGAGAGCTGGAGAAAACGAGCGTTTGTTTGGTTCTGTAACGGCTCAGATGATAGCTGAGGAAATAGGCAAGCTCGGTGTTGAAGTTGACAGGAAAAAGATTCTGCTTGATGAGCCGATAAAAATGCTTGGGTCATATGAGGTGCCGATAAAGCTTCATCCAGATGTGAGTGTGAAAATTAAGGTCAATGTCGTTCAGTTAGAGGAACAAAAACAGGAGTAGTTCAATGCCCGCCTGATTGGGCGGGTTTTTTTATCAAATTTAGGAGATTTGACGAGATGGAAAATGTTGGTTTATTTACTTCCTTTTTGTTTGGGATTCTTTCTTTCCTCTCCCCCTGTGTTTTACCTCTTGTCCCGGGGTATATTTCCTTCATTTCCGGTTTATCTTTTGAAGAGCTTAAAGAATCCCAAAGTTCAAAAAGATTTTTTTTGAAAACCTTGTTAAGTTCGTTGTTTTTTGTCCTTGGCTTTTCAATAGTTTTCGTCATGCTTGGGGCTTCTGCCACAGCGGTGGGAAAATTTCTATCAGAGAATATGAATGTGATTGCAAAAGTTGCAGGCGTTATAATAGTTCTTTTCGGTCTTCACATGACGGGCATTTTTAGGATAAAATTTTTGAATTATGAGGCGAAATTGAAAGTAGGCGGGAAACCACTCGGTCTTTTAGGGGCTTTTGTGGTCGGGTTTGCTTTTGCTTTCGGATGGACACCTTGCATTGGACCCGTCCTTGCAACGATACTTGTCCTCGCTTCTCAGCAAGAAACAGTTAAACAGGGTGTTTTGCTTCTTTCGGTTTATTCGCTTGGGCTTGGGATTCCTTTTTTGATCACGAGTTTAAGCATAAATTTCTTTTTCAAGTGGTTTGCACGCATCAGAAAATATCTCAATGTCGTTGAAATCGTAAGCGGTGTAATTTTAATTATACTTGGAGTTTTAATTTTTACGAACTCACTTGGCGTTATCTCGTCTTACATTATGAAGTTATTCCCTTTTTTGAGTAAATTCTCGTAAAAACAAAAAGAACATAGGACGAAAATGTCAGAAAATGGGAACCTTAAAGATGTTGTAGTCAGAATAGGTGGTGAAGGCGGTGAGGGTGTGATGAGCGCTGGGGAAATTTTGACATATTCTGCAGCTAGGTCTAGTTATCGTGTTTTTACTTTTAGAACATTCCCCGCTGAGATAAAAGGTGGGCTTGCGATGTATCAATTTCGCGTCAGCCCCTATGATATTTTTTCCATGGGCGATAAGCTCCATATTTTGATGGCTTTTAATCAGGAAGCATTTGATAACTATTCAAGCGCACTTGCTGAAGATGGTGTTCTGTTTTACGATCCAGCTGAGTGTAAGCCGTTGGATAACTTCACAAGAAAAAAGTATGAGGTTCCGCTTAAAGAGCTTGCGATGGCATCTGGGACGCACCTTGCGAAGAATATGGTTGCAACGGGTTTTTTAAGTGCTGTGCTTGGTATTCCGATTGAGGAATCGGAAAAGCAGATCGCTGATAAATTTAGGCGCAAAGGCGAAAAACTACTTCAGCAAAATTTGAATGCCTTCAGAAGTGGTGTTGAATATGCCCAAAAATATCTTGATGAACTTAAGAGGTTTCGCCTTGGAAAACCTGAGGGAAAAGATAAAAGGGTGATATTATCTGGCAATCAAGCGATTGGATTTGGGGCAATAGCAGCAGGTTGTAAAGTTGCAGTTGGTTATCCTATAACTCCAGCGTCTCCAATTCTTGAATTTCTCGCAAGACACCTTCCAAAGTTCGGTGGTAAAGTGATCCAAAATGAGGATGAGATTTCAGCTCTTGCAACTTGCGTTGGGGCTTCGTATGCTGGAGCAAAAGTTTTAACACCGACATCTGGACCAGGGCTTGCTCTTATGACTGAACTTATAACTTACGCCTCAATGGCTGAACTTCCAGTCGTGATAGTTGATGTCCAACGAGCTGGACCATCAACCGGGATGCCAAGTAAAACAGAGCAAACGGACTTGTATCATGTTGTCTTTGGCGGTCCGGGCGAAGCACCAAGAATTGTCGTTGCACCAGCTCATGTGAGTGATTGTTTCTATCAAACGGTCAAAGCGTTTAATCTCGCTGAAGAATATCAAATGCCAGTTATAATTCTTTCGGACCAAGTTCTGGCATATCAAACGGAGGCAATCCCGAAGCCAAATCTTGAATCAATAGAAGTTGTAAACCGCCTTGAGCCCGATTATGAAAGTCAAAATTCATATCTTCGCTATAAAATAACCGAAACGGGACTTGCACCGATTGCTGTTCCGGGACATCCGGGATTTGAATACATTGCGCCCGGACTTGAACACAACGAGCGCGGTGCCCCGAACTATACGCCGAAGGTTCATACCGAGATGCAGAAAAAGAGATTTAGAAAACTTGATGTTTTAGCTGAAAAGCTGGAGAACGAGAACGACGATTATTACGAAGTTAAAGGAGCGAAAATTTTGATCGTTGCTTGGGGTTCAACTTACGGAGCTGTAAGAGAGGCAATTGAAAAGGCAGAAATGAATGGAATAAAAGTGAGTCATTATCATCCGAGAATTCTCAATCCCTTACCGAAGCGAAAAATTAGAAACATCATTGGAAATTACGAAAAAGTCATCGTCGTTGAGCAAAACTACAACGGACAATTTGCAAACATATTGCGCACATTCGTTGATTATAATCCGATAAAACTGAACAATTATGGCGGAATACCTTTCACATCCGAGGAAATTTACAACAAAATAATTGAGGTGGCAAAATGAGCGAAGCAATTGAGAAGATAAAGCAGGCGAAGCTTGAATATAAAAGCGATGTTAAACCAACCTGGTGCCCGGGTTGTGGTGATTATGGCGTATTAGCTTCGTTTATTAAAGCATTAGGTGAGCTGAAAATCCCAACGCATAAATTGAGTATCGTCTCCGGAATCGGTTGTTCAAGCCGATTTCCGCATTTCGTCAAAGGTTACAATCTTCACACTGTTCATGGGAGAGCGCTTCCAGTAGCTCTTGGGGTTAAAATTGCGAACCCTGAGCTTGAGGTCTTCGTCATAGGTGGCGATGGCGATGGCTTTGCAATTGGTGGCGGTCATATACCACATGTCGCAAGAAGAAATCCCGACATGGTTTATATAATCCTTGATAATGCGATATATGGCTTAACAAAAGGGCAGGTTTCACCGACTTCAACGCTTACGATGACCACGACGACAACCCCATACGGTGCTCTTGAACCGCCACTCAACCCAATTATGCTTTTACTCGCCTATGGCGCTAGCTTTGTCGCCCGTGGATTCTCATCAAATACGAAGCAATTAACTCAGCTTATAGTTGAAGCGACGAGGCATAGAGGATTCGCTGTGATCCAAGTTATTTCCCCGTGCCCAACATTTAATATGGAAATTACATTTGATTTCGTCCGTGAAAGAGTGGTTGAAATTCCACCAAAACATGACCCGACGAATAAATTGAAAGCGTTTGAGCTTGCGATGGTTCAAGATAAAATCTACACCGGGATTTTCTATCGCGAGGAAAGACCTACATTTGAGGGAAATCTTGATAAAATTGTTTCAAAATTTGACGGCAACATTGATGAACTTTCAAAGAAGGAACGACTTGAAAAACTATTTGAGCAATTTGCCTAAGGAATTTAAGCCCGGGCAAAAAGCCCGGGTTTTTTATTTTAACGGTAGAAATTTCTTACCCACCTGTGTTTCCTTAATTCAAGAAGCATTCTATCGGAAAGTTTCCGTCCATCGGAGACAGAACAGTTTTCTTCAACATGCTCAACCTTTCTCATCCCAGGTATTACAGTTGAAACCGCCTCATGGCTTAGACAAAACCTAAGTGCAAGCTCGCTCAATGTCTTTGCTTCTTCACCGAGTAATTTTTCAAGTTTTTGCACTCTTTCCCAAACTTGTTGTTTTCTATCGCCCTTGAAATATCTATTTCTCCAGTCCCCTTCTGGAAATTGTGTCTCAGGCGTTATCTTTCCCGTCAAGCTTCCTTCATCAAATGGGACACGAACTATAACACCTATGTTATATTCAATGCAGATCGGGAAAAGTTCATCCTCGGGTGATTGGTCAAATATGTTGTATATAACTTGAACTGTGTCAACCCGACCAGTTTTGATAAGTTGAATTGCATTC
>JAPYWO010000096.1 GCA_028276305.1 Candidatus Thermokryptus sp. | reverse complement strand
GCGTCAATGGCATTTCTTAAAATGTGGGAAAATGCGCTTGAAAAGTCGGAATATACAGCTTCAATTACGATCGGTCTTTCGGAAAACTGGAAAACTTTTTCAACCTGATGTTTATAAAAGGGGTCAAATTCAAGCGTTTCAAGTTCTCTTTGTAAAAGCTGGTTTAAGTCAAATCTTTTTTTGTTCTTTTCAATTTCTTCCCTTGTCTTTAACGATAGGTTCTCAATTATCTGGTTTATCCTCTCAACTTGTTTCAGCAATCTTTCAACCTGTTCCGTTTCAATCCCCCTCCTTTTCAGAGATTGAAGACCGAGATTTAATACAGCGAGTGGATTTTTCAAGTTGTGGGCGATTCCACCCGCAAGACGACCGATTGAAGCAAGACGATATTCCTGCCAAAGCTTCGCTTCAACTTTTCTTTTCTCCTCTTGCAATCTTTTGAAATCGCTTATATCATTTACAACAAGTATGCACTTTCCAAGTTTTGGGTCGTCAAGTTTTTTGGTGGCTGAAATTAGTAAAAATTTTCCGTTGTATGTTGCTTCAAATGTTTTTTCAACTTGCTCAAAATCATGCTTGCAAATCTGTTCAATCGTTGAGGAGTTTAAAAACTCCTCCAAATTTTTACCTTCAAGCTCGCAATTGAAAATTTCGTTCGCTTTTTGACTTGAAAATAATATGTTCATTTTGTCGTCAATCACTATCAAACCGGCGGGAGTAAGATGGATAAAAGTTCTGTATTTTTCCTCCGATTCCTTTAACTCAGAAAACAGTGTCAAATTATCAATTTCAATTGCGATCTGTTGAGCCAACATATCAAGGATTGAAATTTTTGACTCATCAAGCGAGGCGTCATCTCTTTTGAATGCAAGTTCAATTGAACCGATAAATTTATCCCTTACCCTTAAAGCGACCTCAACAAATGAGTTAAAATCGCTCTTAAAAATTTCCTCTCTTACATTTGTGCTTCCCTTGCTGATGTTGTGATAGATTATCAATTTTTGGTTTATTATCTCCGTGGCGAAGTCATCGCCAATCGGAAGCTCCGGGTATTTCTCAAAGATGTTCTCATCGGGTAACTTTGTGAATGAAAAAACGAGTTTGAGACAATTTTTCGTTCTGTCAAAAATGAAGAAGTTTACAGCATCTGCATCAAAAATTTCCGAGAATGGCTTTGAAATTTGTTTTAAAAGATGTTTGATATTCTTCGTGGAATTTATCGCTGTGAGGATTAAGTTTATCGTTTCAAGTTCCTTGTTCTTCTCTTTTATCTGTTCATATGCTTGGTTTAGTTCAATTAGTTTCTCCTCAAGCTTATGTATTAAGCGTTCGTTGTATTCTTTTAGATAGGTTGCTTCCTCAAATTCCGCAACCGGTTTTCTGATCCCCTTTCTCTCAATTGCTTTATTTATCCTCTCAAGAAGAGCTTCAAATTTTATCGGCTTTGTTATGTAGTCATCCGCTCCAAGTTTTAGACCGAACATTTTATCTTCGGCTGATATGTAACTCCCGGTGTAGAAGACGAAGGGGATGAAGTTCAATTCCGGGTTTGATTTAACCTCATAACAGAATTTAAATCCATCCATAACTGGCATCAAAACATCGGAAATTATAATGTCAAAATCTTTTTTCTCTTTCAAAATCTCAAGCGCCTTTTTCCCGTTCTCAGCTTCAAAAACTTCAAATCCTGACTGTTTTAAAAGCTCTCCTAAAAGTTTTCTCGCTTCGTCATTGTCCTCAACGATAAGCGCCTTCATCCTTGAAGCATTCTTTTTATTTCTTCCTCAGTGAGTTTCACGAACGGCTTCTCTTCCCCTTCATTTGTCCTTTCCCTTGATGATAAATTTTTTAGAAATTCTTCCGATGAAATTCTCCCGGCTCCACACGCTTTCGCACAGTTTATTATTTCGTTGTCGGAAGAAACAACGATAAAATTTTTTCTTCTTTTCGGGTCTTGGTTCATTATGATTTTCTTTATCAGGTCATCAGCTTTATCTGGCGGATGTGAGAATATAACTCGCACGGAAGGTATTGAGAGATCGTTTGGAATGTTCAAGCTCCCGTCAAAAACGAGGATACATTCTTCTTTTCTCTTTGAGAAGAAATCAGACAACATTGAAACAAGCTCTTCACGGGCACGCTCTATATTTGAGGCGAAAACTTTGCTCAACTTTTTGGATTTATGAATTAAATTATAACCGTCAATTATGTATGTTTTGTTGCTCAATTTGAGTTTTTAATTTTATTGGCGAAAATTAAGTTGAGAAGTTTGTTCGTGAAAAATGCGGATGTGAAATTTGGATATTCAAGCCCTGGCAGAGGACAAAGTTCAACGATGTCAAAACCGACTATGTTTTTTGACTTTGCGACTTTCTTCAAAAGTTCAATCGTTTCGTCCCAATAGAGACCGTTTGGGACGGGTGTTCCAACGGCTGGCATGACCGATGGGTCAAAATAGTCAAGATCAAATGTTATATAGACATTTTCACTTAATTCGTCAACGACCGCATCCTGCCAAGTTTTTCCATCTTTGTTGTATTTTCCTGACTTTATCTCCCAGGCGTAAAAAGTTTTTATCCCGTTTTCTTTTATGAACCTTGCTTCAGATATATCTTGTGCTCTTATCCCAACCTGGACGATATTTTTATTGAACTCAAACACGCGGGCAATGGCTGATGCGTGGCTGTATTTATTCCCCTCGTATTCATCTCTTAAATCCGAATGAGCGTCAAAGTGAAGAATTGTGAGATTTTCGTAAATCTCTGAATATGCTTTTATCGGACCGATAGCAATTGTGTGTTCACCTCCGATTGTTACAAGGAATTTATCTTGTTTTAATAGTTCAAGTGCGATTTTATAAGCAAGTTCAACTGCCTTTTCATCCCTGAGCTCGGTAAAGTCAAGCGGTTCAAGCGTTGCAATTCCAACTGTTTTATAAAGTTCAATGTCAAATTCTTCGTCGTATAGTTCAACTTGATGGGATGCTTCAATTAGTTTTTCGGGTCCGAGGATTGTTCCTTTTATATAGCTTGTTGTATGTTCGTATGGTGCGGGAATTACGACTATTTTTGATTTTTCAAGGTTTGAGAATTCCTCTGGGATTGAGAGGAAGTTTTTGTCTTTTCCAAGGGTTTTCATCTTTCCTTTTTTTGAAAAATATAAAATTTGGGCGTTTTAAAATCAAATTCACTTGGAAAATCCCCCGAGGGCAAGTTTGAATAAAAAAATTAATTTTGTTAGATTATGCTTTGAAAAGGACAATTAAAAAGGCATGACATGGGCGTTGGAGAGAAATTAAGGGACGCACGTATGGAGCGAAATCTAACCTTGAGGGACATTTCAAACAAGACGAGGATAAGTGAGAAGTTTCTTGAGAAGATAGAAAGTGGGGTTTTTGATTTTGCTCCAGAGCCGTATGTGAGGGCTTTTATTAGAAGCTATGCCAGGGCGGTGGGCTTAAACCCCGATGAGGTCATAAAACAATATGACTTGGAGATGTCCGCTTTCAAAGCTAAAAAAGAGGAAAAACCAGCCGTTAAAAAGATAGAGTTTGACATCGGCGCTTTTGTTTCCGAAAATGTAATTTGGATCGTTGGGGCAGTTGTTGTTCTTTTCATTGTGATAATCGCTTTTGTCGGTTTAGGTGAGGGGGAGAAAAAAGTGGTTCAAAAGAAGAGTTTTGAATCAGCGGTTGAGGAAGTTTCAAAAGGCGTTAAAAAAGAAGTGAAAACCGAAATTAAAGCCGAGGAGAAAAGCGTTAAGGATAGCCTTGAGTTGAAGGTTATATCAACCGATTCCGTTTGGATAAGCGTTATAATTGATAGTTCCACGGTTAGGGAATTTTTGATGCCACCTAATATGAGTTTGACTTTGAAGGCGAGAAATAATTTTAATTTCACGCTTGGGAATGCTGGCGGTGTTAAATTTATTCTGGACGGTCATGAAATTGAGTCCCCAGGTAAGAAGGGGACTGTCTTACGGAATTACATCATTGATCGTGAAAAGTTGAAGCAAATATCAAATTGAAAAATAAATTTTCCCTCTGCGCTTATGAGGCAGATTGACCCGAAAATAATTGAAAGGGTTGAAGAATTAAGAAGACAAATAAGAGAACACGATTACAGATATTATGTCCTTGCGGAGCCGATAATTTCCGACTTTGAATATGATATGTTGATGAGAGAACTTATTGAGCTTGAGCGTCAATATCCAGAGCTTGTAACTCCCGACTCCCCAACGCAGAGGGTTGGCGGAGCTCCCACGAAGGAATTTCCAACGGTTACGCATCCGGTGCCGATGTTAAGTTTAAATAATGCTTTTACAATTGAGGAAATAAGAGATTTTGACAGGAGAGTTGCTGAACTTCTTGAAGGCGAAAAATATAGGTATGTGGCTGAATTGAAATTTGATGGGGTGGCAGTGAGATTAAAATATGAAAATGGAATTTTAGTCCTTGGGGCAACTCGTGGTGACGGTGTTCAAGGGGATGACATAACAAACAACATAAAGACGATTCGTTCAATCCCGTTGAGGTTGATTAATCCCGATGAGAAATTTTTGAACATTGAGGTGCGTGGTGAAGTTTACATGAACAAAGTTGATTTTGAAAAGTTAAATGAAGAGAGGGAACGACTTGGGGAGAAGATTTTCGCTAACCCGAGAAATGCAACCGCTGGGACATTGAAATTGCAAGACCCGAAACTTGTTGCCCAACGACCTTTGAGATTTTTCGCCTATTATTTGATGGCTGAGGGGGTTGAACTTGAAAGTCATTATGAAAACCTTCAAATTTTAAAACGACTTGGTTTTCCTGTGTGTGAACATGTGAAGTTGTGCGAGAGCATAGATGAGGTGATTGAATTTTGGAGGTATTGGGAGGAGCGAAGGGATGAATTGCCTTATGAAATTGACGGCATCGTTGTTAAAGTTGATTCAATTCGTCAGCAGGAAATTTTAGGTGCGATTGCGAAAAGTCCAAGGTGGGCAATCGCCTTCAAGTTCACGCCAAGGCAGGCGCAGACGAAACTTCTCGGGATAACTCTTCAAGTTGGTAGAGTTGGGACGATAACCCCAGTTGCGGAACTTCAGCCAGTCCCTCTTGGTGGTGTGATAATAACGAGGGCAACGCTTCATAACGAGGACTATATAAAAGAGAAAGACATAAGGGTTGGCGACACAGTTATAGTTGAAAGAAGCGGTGAAGTTATACCAAAGATAGTTGGAGTTGTACTTGAGAAGAGACCGCCTGATGCTGTGCCGTTTGTTTTCCCGAAGAATTGTCCAGTTTGTGGGGGTCCAATTGAAAGACCAGCCGGTGAGGCGAATTATTATTGTGAAAATCCAGAATGTCCAGCCCAGGTCAGAGCGAGGATTGAACATTTTGCTTCAAGAGGTGCGATGGACATTGAGGGGCTTGGGGAAGCAATAGTTGATAAGCTTGTGACTCTTGGCTTCTTGAAAAATTACGCCGATATTTACGATCTTCACAAACATAAAGCTAAACTTGTGAGGATTGAGGGATTTGGAGAGAAAAGCGTTCAAAATCTTTTAAATTCAATTGAAAACAGCAAAAAGCAACCATTTCATCGCGTCCTTTACGCCCTCGGAATAAGATATGTCGGTTCAGAAACGGCTAAACTTCTTGCTGATGCTTTCGGCTCAATTGATAAACTGATGAACGCAAGCGTTGAACAAATCTCCTCGGTTTATGGAATCGGTCCAAGGATTGCTGAAAGCGTTTACAAGTTTTTCCACGATGAGAGAAATCTTGAGTTGATAAAGAGGTTGAAAGAAGCTGGGCTTAATTTTGAGGTTAAGCCAGAGGAAAAAGCGAAGAAGAAATTGGCGGGGAAGACATTTGTGTTCACCGGGACATTGAAAAACTTCACACGAGAGGAGGCGAAAGAAAAAGTTGAGGAGCTTGGCGGAAAAGTCAGCAACAGTGTAAGTAGGAAGACGGATTATGTCGTTGTCGGAGAAAATCCGGGCTCAAAGTATGATAAAGCAAGACAGCTCGGGGTAAAAA
>JAPYWO010000095.1 GCA_028276305.1 Candidatus Thermokryptus sp. | reverse complement strand
AATGTCGTACGCCTTGGCGAAGAGATGAAGAGAAGAGGGCATAATGTTTTGCTCGCTTGTAGTTTTGATGGAAGGATGTATCGTGAAGCGCAAGATAAGTTCAATCTTTTTAACATCGCTGGTGGATTTATTCAATCTTTCTTTAAGTTGCGATCAATCTTGAGAAGTTTTAAAATTGATTTAATTCATGTTTTCAGGTCGCGTGATTTGAACAAGGTCGCATTTGCGGTTTTATCTATGATGAAGAGACCCAAAATTTTGTTTGACCCACAAGTTGGGATCGGGGCATGCAAAAAAGACCCATTTCATAAGATCGTTTATGAAATAGTTGATTCTGTTATAGCTGTTTCAAAGGATGTTGCCGATGGATTTGAAAGAAATCTACCGATCAGGCGTGAAGTGATAAAGGTAATCCATCCAGGGGTTGATGTTGATAGATTTAAATTTAGCCAAGATTCAAGGGAAAAGATAAGGCGGGAGTTCGGGCTCGGGGATGAAATTGTGATTGGCATCGTCTCTCGCATAAGCCCAGGGAAAGGGCATGAGGAATTGTTCAACGCTTTTAAAATTCTGATTGAAGAGTTTGATAATTTAAAATTGCTCGTTGTTGGTGGGGCGACAGTTGGAGAGGAAGGATATTTTATGGAGGTTCGCAAGTTAGCGGATAAGCTTGGGATTTCGGAGAAAGTGATATGGGCTGGTTTTAGAAGAGATGTGCCTGAGATTTTGAACGCAATTGATATATTTGTTGCGCCGTCACACGCCGAAGCGTTCGGGCTCGCGCTTGTTGAAGCGATGTCGGTTGGTTTACCCGTCGTTGCCTCAAAAAATGCCGGCTTCATTGATATAATTCAGGATGGTGTAAATGGCATTTTCTTTGAAAAGGGGAATTATTTTGACCTTGCTGATAAAATTAAAATGTTACTGAACGAACCTTCCCTTTCAAAATCTATCGGCGAAAATGCATCAAAAACAGCTCGTGAGAAGTTCAGCATAAAAAGATATTTTGATGAAATTGAGGCGATTTATTTTCAACTCTTAACTCAAAAACAAACTGGGGACTGATATGTTCAATGTAGCAAGCCCAGAAGATATAAAGAACGGCAGGGTTACAGATGTATATTTTGAGCGGGCGATACAAGTTTTAAAGGAGAAAGGAGTAAATAAATATGTTAAGGCGGAATTTGTTGTTAAAAAATTCCCCGATAATTATCAGTGGGGTGTTTTTGCTGGTCTTGATGAAGTTATAAAGTTGCTTGAGGGTTTGCCGATCACATTGAAAGCAATGCCGGAAGGGACAATTTTCAGGACAAATGAACCAGTGATGACGATTGAAGGTATGTATCTTGATTTTGCCGTTTACGAGACGGCAATACTTGGCTTGATTTGTCAGGCGTCTGGTATCGCAACTAAGTCAGCAAGGTGTAAGCTTGCTGCTGGGGATAAACTCGTCGTTCATTTTGGTGCGAGGCGAATGCATCCGGCGATAACACCGATGATTGATAGAAGCTCATACATCGGAGGTTGCGATGGTGTTGCTACGCCAGTTGGAGCGAAACTTCTCGGAATTCCACCAAGTGGAACGATGCCACATGCGATGATTCTTTTATTTGGCGATACGGTTGAAGCGGTGAAGGCATTTGATGAAATTATTGACCCGAAAATTCCAAGGATTGCTTTGATTGATACATTCACAGACGAAAAATTTGAGGCAATACGAGTTGCCGAAGCGCTCGGGGAAAAACTTTATGGCGTCCGACTTGATACACCGAGTTCAAGGCGTGGGAATTTCCTCGCAATTTTGAAAGAGGTTAGGTGGGAACTTGATATAAGAGGGTTTAAGAATGTTAAAATTTTTGTAAGTGGTGGTGTTGATGAGGAAACGATAAAACAATTAAATGAAGTTGTTGATGCCTATGGAGTTGGGACAACGATAAGCAGTGCCCCGGTTCTTGATTTCGCGATGGATATAGTTGAGATTGAAGGCAAACCCATGGCTAAAAGAGGAAAGCTTTCGGGCGAAAAACAGGTTTATGTAAATCATAAAACGGGTGATAGGGTCGTCGTCCCAGCAAATGAAAAATTTGATAAAGAAGGTTTTACCCCGTTGCTTGAAGTTGTGATTGAAAATGGCAGGGTTTTAAAGCAACCACCAGAGCCCTCTGAGATAAGGAAATATGTTCTGGAGCAATTAAAAAAATTAACACTTTAAAAATGGCTCGCAAAATCTTTATCGCTTTGCTGATCCCTGCTGTTTTGATATGTCAAAATTTAAGGGATGAAAAGATAAACACCGCAGAAACTCTGATCGCAAGCGGTCAACTTGAAAAAGCAATTGAAATTTACCTTGAAATTTTTAAATCATCCCCAACCGATTTCAAAGTAGCAAAGCGCCTTTCCGAACTTTATCTTTGGACTGAAAATGTTCAAGGTGCAATTAATATTTACGAAACGCTTTTGAAAAACGGCTTTTCAAATTATGATGTATTGTCAAACCTCGCAAGATGGTATCTCTGGAATGGACGACAAAACGATGCAATTTCAATTTATGAGAAACTCATTGAAGCGTTTCCAGATAGCGTCAATTTTTACAAAATGCTCGCTAAACTTTATGTTTGGAACAATCAACCGATGAAGGCAATTCCAATTTATGAGAAAATAATTCAACTTGAACCGTTTGATACGGAAACCATGATTGAACTTGCGCAACAATTGGTTTGGAACAATCAACAATTAAAGGCAATTCCAATTTACAAAAAGCTCGTTAAGATTTTCCCCGATAGTTTAAATTTTCACTGGATGTTGTGTCAACTCCTCGTTTGGAACAATAAATCAGATGAGGCGAGATTTGAAGTTGAGAATTTTTTAAGAAAATTTCCAAAGCATAAAGATGCGCTTGAGCTTGCAGTTCAGTTGTTTTATTATGACGGTCAATGGGACAAAGCACTTGGTTATGCTGAGCAACTGTTGGAAGTTGAGCCCGATAATCAAGTTGCGAAAAAAATACTTGGTGAGATAAAGTCACGATATTCAGATTATCTCATAGGTGAGTTCAAAAGGTTGAGCGATACAAACAAATTAACCAAAGTTATTTATCCATTTGAGATTAAATTTTTTCTGAGCAGGTTTTGGGAGTTTAATTTCAATTTTGAACGGGTTGATTTGAAAGATGATAGAATCGGAGGGCGAGGGATGGGATATGGAGGGATTTTAAATTTTAAGTATAATTTTTCACGGGGGAATTGGTTTGAGGTTGGAGGTGGCGCTTTCAAATACGGTGGAGATGTTTTCGCAGTGTGGAGGTTTGTTTTGAGCTTGAATTTGTTTGATAGGATTTACCCGCAATTCGTTTACAAAAGAAGTGAAAACAGGGAAGGAGTTAAAGCGATTGAAGAAAAGATTTTGATTGATGATTTCGCAATGACAATATATTACCAAGTCACTCCGATTTTTGGGGTTAGCTTTTTGGGCGATTATGGAATTTTTTCGGATGGAAACATCAAACGAACTTTTGGAAGTTATTTCAATCTGATTCTCTTAAAGAAAAATCCACAGGTTGTGTTGTCGGGTTTTTATGCTTTTGAGGATTTTGACACGATTTATGTTAGTGCAATTCCGTATTGGACGCCGAACAATCTTTCAACATATTGGATTGAACTGGGCATTGAGCAGGGGTTTGGTGATCGGTTTTCGCTTGGGACTTCTGGGGCTTTTGCGAAAAGCCCGGGATACCCGGTATCGCTGAACTACAGGTTTTACGCAAAGGTTGGAATTAAGAAGTTTGAGCTTTATGGACTTTATGAAAGATATGGCTCAAGAGTTTACAATTACAGGTTCTTCAGATTTTATGCCAGGTTCAGGTTTTAGAGTTTTTATCCTTGAGCTTTTTGAAAAGGATAAGCCCTATTAAAATTGCGGTTCCAAAGGGCAAAAGGAGTAAAAACAGGAGTTTCCAATTTATCTTCCCATTTTTCCTTGTTTCTAATTTTTCCTCGGTGATGAAATCATCAAGGTATTCCGACAAGTATTTCGGTTCTTTCATATGGACATCGTTTTGTTTTACGCTTAAATTTAATGAAAATTTTGACATTTTTGAAATGATTTAAATCACTCCCCCGAGGCGTAATTTTTCATTGCGCACTTTTATTCGGTGAAAAACCTTTGATTTTAAGAGGCAAGTTTTTAAATTTAAGACAAGTCAAACAAACTGAAGGTTTTGAATCATGGTGACAAGGGAGACGATCAAATCAATTAAAATTAGTCCATCCGAGGTTCATTCAGTTCTTTCAAAGCACATTTTGGCTGATGGTTTTGATATGGTTCTTGACTTGAAAAATAGCCAAGGTCGGCGTCTTGTTGATGCGAGAACGGGGAAGACATATCTTGATTTATTTTCGTTTTTTGCTTCATCGGCTCTTGGTATGAACCATCCGAAGCTCCTTGAAGAGGAATTTCTTGAGAAGTTGAAACTTGTCGCCATTAATAAACCAACACTTTCGGATATTTACCCGATTGAGTATGCTGAATTTGTTGAGACATTTTTCAATCTTGCTGTTCCAAGTTATTTCAAGTATGCTTTTTTCATTGAAGGTGGAGCACCAGCGGTTGAAAACGCTCTTAAAGTTGCCTTTGACTGGAAAATGCAGAAAAATCTTGAACGCGGTTTTTATAAATCCGTAGACGATGAATCAAAGATGGTTGTGATACATTTTCGTCAAGCATTTCACGGGCGACTTGGTTATACGCTTTCGCTTACCAATACCGATCCGATAAAGCATAAGTATTTCCCAAAGTTTAAATGGCCAAGAATTCACAATCCCGCAATAAAGTTTCCGCTTAATGAGGAGAATTTGAAGAAGGTTCAGGAGGAGGAACAATTGGCTTTAAATCAGATAAAAGACGCAATAAAAGAATACGGGCACAACATCGCTGCTTTAATAATTGAGCCGATTCAAGCTGAGGGCGGGGATAATCACTTCCGGAAGGAATTTCTCGTTGCATTGCGTGAGATTTGCGATGAAAATGAAATTATGTACATAATGGATGAGGTTCAAACGGGAATTGGTTTGACTGGGAAAATGTGGGCGCATGAGCACTTTGTTAAACCGGATATAATTGCTTTCGGTAAGAAGTCACAAGTTTGTGGTATCCTTGTTGGTGAAAGGGTTGATGAGGTCAAGGACAATGTTTTCCATGTTTCAAGCAGGATAAATTCAACATTCGGCGGTAATTTGACAGATATGGTGAGATTTGCAAGGATTCTTGAAGTTATACACGAGGAAAATCTAATTGAGAACGCAAGGGTTGTCGGTGATTATCTGTTGGAGAGGCTGATACAATTACAGAGCGAGTTCCCGGACATTATTACAAATGCAAGAGGTAGAGGGCTGATGTGCGCGTTTGATTTGCCAGATGGCGAGTTCAGGAAGAAATTTTTGAAGAAGGTTTACGAAAATGGCGCTGTAATGATAGGTTGCGGTGAAAGGTCAATAAGATTCAGACCTCCACTTACAATCACCAAGGAGGAAATTGATGAGGGGATTGAGATAATAAGAAAATCGCTTTATGAGTTGAAGGATTAATTTACGGGATAAAAAATTTTGTTTAATCAAATGAAGCACTTTTACCTTTTATTGCTTTTTCTCTTTTCTTTTGCGCTTTCTCAACCTAAATTTGAATTTAGAGGGCTTTGGGTTGCTGCAAGCGGAATTGACTTCCCTCTTTCCGTTAAAGCTTCGTATCAAAAGCAGGAACTTGACAGAATAGTTGATGTGGCGAGAAATGGTGGATTTAATGCGATAATTTTTCAGGTGCTTGCTCGTGGTCAAGCTTATTATGAATCAAGTATAGTTCCATGGGCGTCGTATTTGACATCTTCTTTAACGGTTGATCAAGATGGGACGCTTTATCCAAATCTCGGGACACCACCCGGGACGAAGGAAAACCCACCGCAATTTTATGACCCGTTGAAGTATCTCATTCAAAAAGCACACCAATATGGAATTGAAGTTCACGCTTGGATAAATG
>JAPYWO010000094.1 GCA_028276305.1 Candidatus Thermokryptus sp. | reverse complement strand
GAAGGACAACCTCGCGTATTTTCTCGCGGAGTTCTTTTTCCGTTTTACAAATTCTTTCAATGTTCGCCTTAAAAATCAAAATCCTATCCGGTGTCACTGGATACATCCCGTAGCTTGTTCCTCTTTTCGAAAGTGGAACCCCGGAATAAAGCCCGAGCAATTCAAATTTCCCCGCACCAGTTCTTTTTAAGTCATCTTCGCTTGGATAATCCTGAACGATGAAAACCACATTATCAATCCGACTTTTTATTTCTTCTGGCAAACTTTCAATCGTCTCTTCAATCACCTTTTCAAACTCTTCATTTGTCATAATAAGTCAATTTCCCTTCACATATAATTTTCGCGCTACCTTCAAGATAGACAAATCCCCGCTCCCTTTTATTCCGATAATTCACGAGCAGGATTTCACCGCCCGTTGTCTTGACTTTAACCGGGGGCTTCAATCCTTTCACTTCTACGGATGCGATAACACTTGCAACTGAACCAGTTCCGCAAGCGAGGGTCTCACCTTCAACGCCTCTTTCATAAGTTCTCATCCTTATAGCGTCCTTATCAATTATTGACACAAAGTTCACATTCGTTCCATTTTCAAAATACGGATGAAACCTCAATCTTTTCCCAAGTTGATTGATATTAATCTGCTCAATATCTTCAATGCCGTTATCATCGGTAAATAAAACAAGATGAGGCGCACCGGTATCAACAAAGTGTGATTTATAAATCTTTTTTCCAAGCTTTAGCTGTAAATTAAACTTCTTAAATTTTGGCATAGGAAGCCAAAGTCGGACATTTTCGTGATCAAGAATCTCGGCTTTATAAATTTTCCCGTTTGCTTCAAATTTCATCCTTTTATCAACGAGCCCAAGTTGATATGTAAGTTTTGCAATACATCTTCCACCATTTCCACACATTCCGCCAAAGCTACCATCGGAATTGAAATAAACCATCTTAAAATCGGCAAGTTCGCTCTTCTCTATTAAAATTATTCCATCAGCTCCAACACCGAAATGTCTATCGCACACATAACGAGCCAAATTCACCGGGTCTTTTATTTTGCCAGAACGATTGTCAAACAGAATGAAATCATTTCCAGCGCCAGTCATTTTGAAAAATTTGAGTTGCATTTGAGTTTGAAGTTTAAATTGCCTTTGAGAATTACATCTGAATTTAAGAAATTTGGCAAAAATTTTGCAATTTTGAACTTTATTGAAAAAAGAGTTATATTTTTTAAGCAAAAATGTTGTTCTTCGGGCACGTGGCGGAACCTGGTAGACGCGCTGGACTTAGGATCCAGTGGGATTAAACCCGTGGGGGTTCAAATCCCCCCGTGCCCACTGATAAAAATAAAAACAAAAGATGACTTTCCTGTGGAAGTAAATATCAATAAGATAAGCCAAACAGAACAAGAAGCCGAGATAAAACTTGATTGGTCAGACCTGGCACCTTACTTTGAAGAGGCGTATAAAAAATTCCAAGCCGAAGCGGAAATCAAGGGGTTCAGAAAAGGGAAAGCCCCACTTGAACTCATAAAGAGACAATTCGGCGAGCAAATTGAATACGATGCCCTTGATGATATAGTCAACAAGGTTTATATAAAGCTTGTTGAGGACAAAAAAATTGAACCGCTCGGAACGCCAGAACTCGTTGATGTTGACTATAAACGCGGTGAGTCACTTCAATTTAAGATAAAGTATGAAGTCATGCCAGATATTGAAATTTCAAATTATAAAAACCTTGAAATTGAAAAGTATGTCCACACCGTTAGCGAAGATGAAATTGACAAAGAAATAGAAAGATTGCTTTCCGCAAACGCTACATACGAAGAAACCGATGAAGTTAAAGGTGAACTTTTCAGAGTGACGATTGATTTACAAGGGGTGGATCAAAATAACCTGCCAGTGCTTGGAAGAAGAAGCGAAAATATCGTGATTGACCTTGATGATGAACACATCGTTGAAAATTTAAAGGAGCGACTTTTAAGAGCGCGGAAGGATGATGAATTTATAGTTGAATTGATGGTTGATAATAAGCCCGAGAAAGTAAGGGTCACCGTTAAAAAAGTTGAAAGGAAAATCCTTCCTGAATTAAACGATGAGTTTGTCTCAAAGATAACCAAGGGCAAAGTTAACAGTGTTTCCGAACTAAGGGATTACTTAAGGAACGAGCTTCAAAAATGGTGGGATGAGGTGAATCAGCTAAAATTTTACGATGCCATAATAACTGAACTTGTCAGGACGAACGACTTCACAGTGCCTGAGAGTTTGATTGAAGATTTCATTCAAAGCATGCTTGACGAGGAAAGGAGCAAATACCCAGATGGCAAGCTCCCCCCAAACTTTGACATTGACTTCTTCAGGCAGAAAAAAAGAGCGGATGCAGTTTTCAGTGCCAAGTGGTATGTCATAAAAAATAAAATTGCCCAAGCAGAAGGAATTGAGCTCACAGATGAAGATTATGAAAGGCTCGCTGAGGAAGATTCCGCAGAGGTTGGAATTGAAAAGGAAAAATTGATTCCGTTCTACAAACGTTCTGAACATATCCGAGAGAAATTGTTAACTCGGAAAGTTCTTGAATTTTTAAAGGACAAAGTTAAAGTCCTTGAAAAAATCGTCTGAGCGGATTTAAATCTATTGAAAAACAAAAATTGACCTTGGAAATATGAAAGGCACTTATAACCAGCTTGTTCCGATCGTCGTTGAGCAAACGAGCCGTGGTGAGAGGGCTTATGATATTTTTTCCCGACTGTTGAAGGAAAGAATTGTTTTCATTGGAACACCGATTGACGATACCGTCGCAAGCTTAGTTATAGCTCAACTCCTGTTTCTTGAATCCGAAGACCCGGATAAAGATATTTATCTTTACATTAACAGTCCCGGTGGTTCAATTTCAGCTGGTCTTGCGATTTATGACACGATGCAATATATAAAGCCAGATGTTGCTACTATTTGTATAGGTATGGCAGCGAGCATGGCTGCTGTGATCCTCGCAGGTGGGGCAAAGGGGAAAAGGACAGCACTCCCAAATTCAAGGATTATGATACATCAACCTTGGGGTGGAGTTCAAGGAACCGCAGCTGATATAAGAATCCAAGCCGAGGAAATTTTAAAGATGAAGAGAAAGATAAATGAAATTTTAGCAAAACATACAGGTAAACCCATTGAACAAATTGAAAGGGACACGGACAGGGATTATTATATGTCAGCTGAGGAAGCGAAAGAATATGGGATAATTGACCAGATACTTGTCCGAAGGGAAATCCCCTCAACAAAGAAGAGGTAAATTAATGTCGGAGCGACCAGATTTAAAATCAAAGCCAGTTTGTTCATTCTGTGGAAGAAGCGTTGACGAAGTCAGCAATATGATAGCAGGTCCAGATGTATATATTTGTGAGATATGCGTGAGCGAGTCGGTTGACATTTTAAGAAATAACATAGCAGCCTACTCAACTGCGAAAAGGCGCTCAAAAATTCCTCTGACACCTATGGCGATAAAGAAAGCGCTTGATGAATATGTCGTCGGTCAAGAAAGGGCTAAAAAAATTTTATCCGTTGCAGTTTATAATCACTACAAGAGGATAGAGAACAACCTTGAGTCGGGGAATCACATAAAAAATTTAGCTGAGAATGTTGAAATAGAAAAAAGCAACATCCTTTTGATTGGACCAACTGGTACTGGAAAGACACTTCTTGCGCAGACACTTGCGAAAATCCTTGATGTCCCTTTTGCAATTGCTGATGCAACAACCTTAACCGAGGCAGGTTATGTCGGGGACGATGTTGAGACAATACTTCTGTATCTTTTGCAAAACGCCGACTATGATGTCTCAAGAGCCGAGCGCGGGATAGTTTACATTGACGAAATTGACAAAATCGCTCGCAAGACAGCAAGCCCATCAATTACAAGAGATGTCTCGGGTGAAGGTGTTCAACAAGCGCTTCTCAAAATTCTTGAAGGGACAATTGCCGGGGTCCCACCCAAAGGTGGAAGGAAACACCCCGAACAAAGTTTGATATACATAAACACAAAAAACATTTTATTTATCTGCGGTGGTGCATTTGAGGGACTTGAAAAGATAATCGCAAAAAGAGTAAATAAAAATTCAATTGGCTTCACTGCAGAAATAAGGGGAAACAAAGATGAAATGATAGACGAACTTTTACCACTCGTTGAACCCGAGGACCTCTTGAAATTTGGCTTCATACCCGAATTCATCGGGCGTCTTCCTGTAATTGCAACGCTTCACTCTCTTTCAAAGGATGCTTTAATTAAAATTTTAACCGAGCCAAAGAACGCCATAATTAAACAATACAAAAAACTTTTTGAATTTGACGGCGTTGAACTTGAATTTGAAGACGAAGCACTTGAAGCAGTCGCCGAACTTGCGCTTAAAAGAGGCACTGGGGCTCGCGGTTTAAGGGCGATAATTGAGGAAATAATGCTTGACATAATGTTTGAACTTCCAACGCGACTTAAAGAACATCCGATCTCAAAGTGCATAATTACAAAGGAAACCATATATGAAAGGGCTGAACCGATCTTCGTTTACAGGGAAGAGAAACTCTCAGCGTAACATAAATTTCAAAAGCACCTCTTTTTTGTCCCGAAAAGAGTTTGCAAATCCCGACCAAAAGTCGGGATTTTTCATTTAAAAACAAAAACATGAAGGCAAAAATGATGACAAACACTATCGCAACCGAAGAAAAAGTAAAACCAGTCCACATCAAGCACATAATGGAGCAGATCGGTTTAACCGACGATGATTTTGAATATTACGGCAAATTCACCGGTAAAATACGACTTGAGGTGATGGAAAAACTGAAGGACAAGCCCGATGGGAAGCTTATAATCGTCACGGCGATCACCCCAACTCCTTCTGGTGAGGGAAAAACTTTGACATCAATTGGCTTGAGCCAAGCCCTTAACAGGATCGGAAAGAAAGCCATTGTCACATTAAGAGAGCCATCGCTTGGTCCAGTTTTCGGAATAAAAGGTGGAGCAACAGGCGGAGGTAAATCGCAGGTCATCCCTTCGGAGCTTATCAATCTTCACTTCAATGGGGATATTCACGCTGTTGCCTCCGCTCATAATCTACTTGCTGCTTTAATTGACGCCCATATCCATCACGGGAACGAGCTCAGAATTGACATAAACAACATCACTTGGGAAAGGACAATTGATATGAACGATAGAGCGCTCCGACACATAGTTATAGGGCTTGGTGGAAAAGTCAACGGAGTCCCAAGGGAATCCGGCTTTGTGATAACAGCTGCATCTGAAACGATGGCGATACTATGCATGGCAAGTTCAAGAACTGATTTAAAAAGAAGATTATGCGAGATAGTCATCGGCTATGACCTTGACGGAAAACCAGTTAAAGCGAAAGATTTAAACGCTTGTGGTGCTATGATGGTTTTATTGAACGAAGCAATTATGCCCAATCTTGTTCAAACAACGGAACATACTCCGGCGATAATTCATGGTGGTCCGTTTGCGAATATAGCCCACGGGACAAACAGCGTAATAGCTGACAAAATCGCTTTAAAACTCGCTGATTATGTCGTTGTTGAAACTGGTTTTGGCTCCGATCTCGGAGCGGAGAAATTCTTTGACATCGTCGCTCAAATTCACCGCCTCAAGCCCGCTGTAGCTGTAATCGTCGCCTCAGCCAAAGCGATAAGATATCACGGCGGAATAAAATCGCAAGAGGATTTCACAGTTGAAAAATTTAAAAAAGGTCTTGAAAATCTTGAATTCCATGTCAGAAATGTCAAAAAATTTGGAGTCCCAGTTATCGTCTCAATAAATAAATTCGCAAGCGATACTGAAATTGAACTTGACCTTATAAAAGAAAAATGTGCCGAGATCGGGGTTGAATGTTCTGTAACTGAGTTCTTCACAAAAGGCGGAGAAGGCGGAATTGACCTCGCGGAAAAAATCGTCAATATCACCGAGACAATACCATCGGATTTCAAACCACTTTACAGATTGTCAACGCCTTTGCTTGATAAAATCAGATTGATCGCCACTGAAGTTTACGGCGCGGACGATGTTTACATTGAAAGGAAAGCGATGAAAAAGCTTGAAA
>JAPYWO010000093.1 GCA_028276305.1 Candidatus Thermokryptus sp. | reverse complement strand
GGCGCTTTTAACTTAAAAATTTCTTTGAATCCAACTTCCTGCCATCGTGCGAAGAACAATGTCGGGACGAATATAAAAAGAAATTGGGATAGCATCGTCATAAGGCGAAACCCTTGAGCATTCCCTTCGTTCAATCCGCCGAACAAAAGAAATGTCAAGCCAGATCCGAAAAATTGATAAAGGACGAACACCGTCCCGAGCGCTATAAATGTCATGGTTATGGGTGATGACCTCAAAGTGATTCGCTCTTTTTCTTCCATTTATGGATTAAATTTTACTTTTTATCATTGCGACAAGAAGAGGTATCATTATCTCGTGATGACCTGTTATCATGAGACCAGTTCCACCGCCTTGAGTTGGGCGTTGAACTACATTGACAGTTGGTCTATAATGTCTAATCATATCAAAGTTTGCTGTGGTGAAGCCGAAAGCGTTATATCCTAGGTTTCGGACAACGGTTAATGCCTTGAGGAAAACCTCCGGCATTATCACCGCCGAGCCGATATTCACGACGACGCTTTCGCTATCAAGCTGTGTGAGAACATTGCACAAGATTTTGAAATCCCTGAAACTCATTTCTCCCGTTGCTGAGCCATCCATCGTTGGTTGTTGATGAACTATGTCTGTTCCAATTGCTGCGTGAACCGTGACTGGGATGTTCAAGTTGTAATATGAGGCAAGGACGCTGTAATCTTTGTTTGGTGCATTTATATCGTTTAGTTTTTTACCGAGCGCTTCGCCATAGCCGAGATCGGAATTTTCGCAGTATTCCTTCAGCGTTAAGTTTATAAAATCGCCCGTTTCTTTTGCCATTCCGAAGCTTCCATCCATTATATTTTCCGCTACATCTTCAGATGTCTGCCCGAAAAGCGCTGTTTCAACATCGTGGATTGCGGTTGCGCTGTTCATCGCAAGTGCTTTTATTACGCCGATTTCCCCAAGTTCAATTAACAAAGGTGCAAGCCCGACTTTTATCACATGTGCACCAATTAAAAAGACGACAAGTTTATTTTTCTCGTATGCGTTCACAATTCTATCAACGAGCGTTTTCAAGTCCTTTGCAACCAATATATCAGGAAGTGAGTCAATAAAATCCGAAAAACTTTGCGTCTTCGGGTCAAATACCTTTGCAAATTCAGAGGTGTTAACTTTGCTTCGCCTGTTTTGTATTGAAATCGTCCTTACCTTTGAAAGGTCAATTTTCTCGTATTTTGATCTCATCAATCAATTTTTGCGTTTATCTTTTCAATCCCGTAAAACTCCCTCAGTTCGCCGTCAATGCTACCAATTGGGATTTCGGCGCTCATCTTCACCGGGATTTTTTTATCGTCATCTGTGATCCATAGCAGAAATCTCCCCTTCGCTTTAAATAACCCACCTTCAACTATCAGCGGTTCAACCACGACGCAATTAAATGTCCCGGCTTTGACTTTGACTGTTTGTTTCCCAAGGTATTTTATTTCAAGCGGGTAAGTTCTGTTTTTGTAGAAGTTTTCAAGTTTAACTCTCTCTCCGACTTTTTTATCCGAGTAGTTTTGTGTTCTGGCGTAGTAGAAAGCCGAGAAGACATCTTGAGCGTATTGTGGAATAGGGTAGACGCCCTCGGAGGTTCTTGCAAGGAGATTTATATGATCAAATTCAGCGAAGAAGTCGCGTTTGTAGTTCCCTTCCCTTATCCTTTGTTCAAATCTCCAAGGATAAATCCCCTCAACATCAATGTAGCTTTCATACCTGTCGTCAACTTTGTAGAACACAGAAAAGAAGGGCAAGGACCAGACGCGAAACACAGCACGGTAACATTTGCGTCCATTGTATTCAATTATCTCTGGAATTGAAACCTCCGCCTCACCGACTTTGATGAATTTATATTTCACATCGTAGAGCAATCTTTCGCCGACTTTAAAAGCGTTATGTTCAATTTTTCTGCTTTCAAATAGTTTTATCTCCTGCGTGAAAAAGTTCAAAATGGCGAAAATTATGAAAAAGCTATACATTAACACCGAGTTTTTCTTTTATTGATTTTGCGACTTCGTTTAGATTTATCAAATCCATACAGTCAAAGAACTTGCATTTTTCCCCGATGCATTTCTGACATTCAAATGGAAGATTTGGTGTGAATATGAGTTTTTCGCTTGTATAAGGACCCCATCGCTTTGGGCTCATAACTTTTATCGGTGGATAAAAACCCACAACGGGTGTGCCAAGGGCTCCAGCGATGTGAAGAGGTCCAGTTGAATTTGATATGAAAAGGGAAGACAATTTGATAAGCGCAGAGAGTTCTTTTAAGTTGAAAAGCCCGGCGAAATTGTGGACATTTTTAAAACCATCCGCAATGAAATTTGCAAGTTCCTTTTCTTGGTCGCTACCTGTTAAGACGATGTTGAAACCATCTTGGCTTAAAATTTTGACGAGTTCTTTAAATTTCCCCGGCTTCAAATCCCTTGCTGACCCTTTGCTTCCGGGGTGGACTATGATGAAGTTTTTTTCGCTTAAACCATGTTCATATAAAGTGTTTTTGACCTTCTCAAATGCCGAATCCGGGATGAAGATGTCAAACTTTATTTGCTTAACCTCGGCTCCGATTTTCTTTATTAAGTTCAAGTTATATTCAACTTCGTGTTTTTGTGCATATTTTCTGTGTTCGTAAACTCTTTCATTGAAAAGAAACGAGTAAATTCGGTATCCTGTGCCGACTCTAACGGGCACGCGGGCAATCCAAAGCGCGAGGGCGATTTTGAAGACGGGGAAAACCACTATCGCAAGGTCAAAGTTTCTTTTTCTTATCTCCTTCGCAAGTTCAAAGGCGCTAATTTCAGGTTCATAAATTATGACATCGTCAATTGCTTTGTGACCTTGAACGATTTCGCTTGCGTACTTGCTGACAAGAAAGGTTATATTAGCGTTAGGGAAATTATCTTTCAATGCGTTCGCAACCGGCAAGGTCAAAACCAAATCACCGATCTTGTCGGTCCTGCAGACGAGTATATTTGAAAATTTTTGCATTCACATTTTTTGGCTTTTTTGTCAAGATAATTTAAGTCCGAGGGGGCTAAAAAACAACTAACCTTTTTCATCATCTTCAACTTGTTTCTGTCGTGATTTCTTCTTTATCAGTTTTATCTCTTTTGAAGTGTAAACCTCGCCTTTAAATTCCCTTTTCAAGGCGACGACCCCAGTCCTCGCAAGTTCAACGATTCCATATGGAGCGAGCATGTTTATCATCGCTGTTATTTTGTCGCTTTTGCCAGTGACCTCAACCGTTAAAGTCGTCGGTCCTATATCAACCACTTTCGCCCTGAATATATCTGAAATCTCAATGACATCTCCTCTCGTGTATGGGTTAACTTTAACTTTTATCAAAGCGAGTTCCCTTTCAACAAAAGGTTCATTCGTCAAGTCAACAACTTTGAGTATGTCAATTAGCTTGTTCAGATGTTTAATTATCTGCTCAATTTGATCATCATCGCCATTTGTTACTATCGTCATCCTTGAAATTGATGGGTCTTCGGTTGGTCCGACGGATATACTTTCAATGTTATATCCCTTTGCGCTGAAAAGACCTGCAATTCTTGTCAAGACGCCAAATTTATTTTCAACGAGGATAGAAATTGTATGTCGCATTTTGTTTTCCTCCTTTAGTGTTCAATTATGTCGCTTACACTTCCTCCAAGTGGAATATATGGGAAGATGTTTTCTTCGTAGATTGTTTTGAACTCAATTAACACTGGTTTATCCTTAAGCGCGAGCGCTTTTTTCAATGTGGGTTCAACTTCGTTCGCCATTTCAACCCTGAAGCTTTGGATTCCGTAGGCATCTGCTATCTTAATAAAATCCGGGCAGGAGCTATCAATTAGAATCTCGTCAAATTTTTTGCGCCATTGTAATTCTTGCCATTGTCTTGTTATGTCAATGTGTCCGTCGTTGAAAATTAAAATTTTAATCGGGAGGTTGTATGCTGTGACTGTGGCAAGTTCCTGTAAGTTGATTTGAAATCCTCGGTTTCCGTTGATTGATATTACGGGTCTATCTTTCACAGTAATTGCAACACCGATGGAAGCTGGAAGCGAGAAGCCCATCGTCCCAAGTCCACCGCTTGTTATATGTGTTCTTGGGTATAGAAATTTGAAAAATTGTGCCGTCCACATTTGAAACTGTCCGACATCTGTCACTATAACTGCATTTGCGCCTGTTAAATCTCGCAACTTTTCAATTACGAAAGGGACGCTGACTTTATCGGTTGATTTATATTTCAACGGGTGTTCGTTTTTCCATTTTTTTATCTGTGATAGCCATTCTTCGTTATTTAAATTTTTCACAAGTGGGATTAATTTTTTAAGCGCATCTTTTACATCGCCGACGATCGGGACATCTGCTTTGATATTTTTACTTATTGAAGATGGGTCAATGTCAATGTGAATTTTTTTTGCTTTTGGTGCGAATTTATTGAAATCCCCCGTAACTCTTTCATCAAGTCGTGAACCAATGGCAATTACGCAATCGGACTCATTTACGGCGTTGTTTGCATACCAAGTTCCGTGCATTCCGATCATCCCAAGTGATAATTGGTCGTCTTCGGGATAAACACCTTGCCCCATAAGTGTCGTCGCAACAGGTGAATTTATTTTCCTTGCTAATTCCCTCAATTCACCGAAGGCATTGCTTATGGTGACTCCACCTCCAGCTATTATCACAGGTCTTAAAGAATTGTTTATTATCTCCGCTGCTCTTTTTATTTGCCCAGAGTGTGCCGAATAGATTGGGTTATAACCGCGAAGGTTCACTTTTTCGGGATAGTCAAATGTGAACTTTTCAGCGAGTATATCCCTTGGCAAATCAACCAGCACGGGACCGGGTCTGCCAGTTGTTGCGATGTGAAAAGCGGATTTTATCGTGCTTGTCAACTCTTCTATTTTAGTTACAAGGAAATTGTGTTTTGTTATGGGTCTTGTTATCCCGACTATGTCAACTTCTTGAAATGTCTCGTTTCCGATCAATTTTGTCGGAACTTGAGCTGTGAATATAACGAGTGGAACTGAGTCCATATTTGCATCTGCTATTCCAGTTACGAGATTTGACGCTCCAGGTCCTGAGGAAGCCACAACGACCCCGGGTTTTCCCGTTGCTCTTGCGTAGCCACTTGCCGAAAGGACAGCCCCGAATTCATGTCTTGCCAGTATGATTTTGATCCCGGAAATTTCAAGGAGGGCATCAAATATCCCAAGGACTGCGTTCCCGGGGCAACCGAAGACGACATCAACATTTTCTTCAATTAATGATCGGACGAAAATTTCAATTCCCATCAAAGTTTTTCCGTAAAAATCTTTATTCGGGTTCGTTTTTGATTTTTCCATTTTTATGGGGTCATTTATTTTTAATAGCAAAGTACGGAGCCACCGTTTACGCTTATCGTTGCGCCCGTTATCCAGTTTGCAAGTTCAGAAGCTAAAAAAACTATGGGTCCGGCTATTTCCTCTGGCTCGGGGATTCTTCCGAGCGGGATTGTGCTTTTTACTTGTTCAACGAAATTGGGATCGCTGAAGACCTCAGCGCACATGTCAGTGTTTACCCAGCCAGGGGCGACACAGTTTACAAGTATGTTATATTTCGCAAGTTCAACAGCAAGTGATTTTGTAAAGGCGATTATGGCGCCTTTAGAAGCAGCATAGTGCGAGTGGAAAGCTTCACCACGCTGTCCAGCGGTTGAGGAAATGTTTATTATTCTTCCCCATTTTTGTTTTTTCATTATCGGGACGACTTCGTTTGAGAATAGATAAACGCTTTTCAAGTTCACTTCAATCGTCTCATCCCAGGTTTCCTCGCTCATCTCACCAATGGCTCCGTATGTCCATATCCCGGCGTTGTTAACAAGAATATCAATTTTTCCGAAGTAATCAAGGACTTCTTTGACCATTCTTTTGACATCTTCGCTTTTGCCGACATTTCCTTTTACGGCGATTGCTTTTCGCCCGAGGTTTTTAATTTGATTTACGACTTGATTTGCTGATTCTTCATTTTTGTGATATGTGATTGCTACATCTGCGTTTGCTTTTGCGAACAAAATTGCGGTTGCTCTTCCAATTCCTCTTGAACCACCTGT
>JAPYWO010000092.1 GCA_028276305.1 Candidatus Thermokryptus sp. | reverse complement strand
GACATAATCAAAAAAGAAAACGGATGGGAATGATAATCGGCGTGGGAGTTGACATAGTTGAAGTTGAAAGATTCAAAAAGTTGCATGAAAAGTGGGGGGAACATTTTCTTAAAAAGATATTCACCGATAGAGAAATAGATTATTGCCTCTCAAAGAAAAATTCCTACCAGCACCTTGCAGGCAGATTCGCCGTTAAAGAAGCAATAAGCAAGGCAATATCAACAGGTTGGACTGGAAATTTCAGATGGAAGGATGTTGAGGTCTTAAATGACAAAAGAGGTAAACCGTTTGCTTTTTTCCACAATAAGCTTAAAGAAGAGCTTAACTCCTGCTCCGTTCATATTTCAATTTCTCACTCCCAAAATTATGCAGTTGCTTTTGCAATCATTGAGAAAAGTTAATCAAAAATCAAAAAGGAGAAAACGCCATGCCTGTTGTCAAGCCGTTTTCAACAATCGCAGAGATGTTTGATGTTATAACAAGGCATTTCATTGATTCTGAAAAGCCAGCTTACCTTTATAAAGTTGCGGGAGTTTATAAGCCATTGTCTTATAAAGAGTTAAGGGAAATGGTTGAGCTGACAGCGTGCGGGCTTGCTGCTCTCGGATTGAAAAAAGGCGATAAAGTTGGGATCGTCTCCGAAAATAGAATTGAATGGATAATAGTTGATTTCGCAATGACCACCACGGGAATAGTTGATGTCCCAGTTTATCCGACTTTGACACCCAAACAGATTGAATATATCTTCAACGACGCTGGGGTTAAGGCGACATTTGTCTCAAATCAGGTGCAATTGTCAAAGATTGAAAAAATCTATGACAGTGTTGAATCGCTTGATAAAGTTATAATTTTCACTGAGAAGGGAATTTCCGCCCCAGAGTATCTTTTAAGTTTAAAAGAGTTGATGGAGATCGGTAGAGATTTCAAGGCGAAAAATCCAAATTACTGGATAGATATGATAAAAGAGGTAAAGCCGGAGGATATATTGACGATAATTTACACATCTGGGACAACTGGCGAGCCGAAAGGTGTTGTTTTGACGCATAAAAATCTCGTTTCAAACATATTGAGCGCAACACAAGTTGTTCCGATGACCCCAGAAGATACTTTCCTTTCATATCTTCCTTTTTCCCATTCATTTGAAAGGATGGCTGGTTTTTACGCTGCTTTTGCCTGTGGTGGTGTGGTTGCACTCGCAGAAAGCATTGACACAATCGCCCAAAATCTGCTTGAAGTGAGACCGACGGTAATGACATCGGTTCCGAGGTTATTTGAACGACTTTACAACAGGATTATAAAAGGCGTTGAATCAGGTCCGGCTTTAAGGAAAAAGATTTTTTATTGGGCTCTTGATGTCGGGAAAAAATATGTCCAAGCGTCAAAGAAGGGCAAAGTTCCAGCTTGGTTGAAGTCGCAATATGCGCTTGCGGATAAACTTGTCTTTTCAAAATTGAAAGCAAGAACCGGTGGAAGGATTAAATTCTTCGTCTCGGGTGGAGCAGCTCTTGCGAAGGAACTCGGTGAATTTTTTGAAGCGCTCGGGATAAAAATAATTGAAGGATATGGTCTAACTGAAACATCGCCAGTTTTGACTGTCAATCGCCTTGATGATTATAAGTTTGGAACTGTTGGTAAGCCGATACCGGGAGTTGAAATTAAAATCGCTGAAGACGGAGAAATCCTCGCCCGTGGACCAAATGTCATGCTCGGTTATTATAACAATCCAAAAGCGACCGCTGAAGTTATAGATAAAGATGGATGGTTTCATACAGGTGATATCGGTTATTTTGACGAAGATGGATTTCTTGTGATAACAGACAGGAAAAAACATATTTTTGTTAGTTCGGGTGGTAAAAACATCGCACCTCAACCGATTGAAAGTTTGCTTGCCCAATCAAGCTATATTGACCAAGTTGTCGTCATCGGTGAAGGCAAACCTTTTTTAACTGCTTTGATAGTCCCTGATTTTGAAGCGATAAAAGATTACGCAAAACAAAATGGAATCCCATTTCAGGACGAAAAAGAACTTATACATCGGGATGAAATTTACAGATTATTTGAAAGGGAGATAAAGCGAGTTAATAAGGAGCTTGCACAACACGAACATATAAGAAATTTCCGTCTGCTTGATAAACCATTCACGATTGAAGATGGTGAGTTGACCCCAACATTGAAGGTCAAAAGAAGAGTCGTTGAGCAAAAGTATAAAAATTTAATTGAGCAGATGTATGAAGAGCTTGGAGTTTAAAATTCTCCTCGTTTTGTTCTCTAACCTTTTCGCTTTTCCATTTTTCACTTTGGCACAATCATTGGGCGAAAAAATCGTCAATGTTGAGCTTATATCTGATTATGATGGTGTTTCAAATAGGTTTAATCTTGGTGTTCGTTTTTCTATAAAACCAGGCTGGTATATATACTGGAAAAATCCCGGTGATGCTGGTTTGGCGCCAAGTATTGAGTTAAACTTGCCATCCTTTCTCAAAGCTGGAAACGTTTTATTCCCATTGCCTCAAAAGATTGATCACGAGAATGTTGTCTCGTATGGTTATTTTAATGAAGTTGTTTTGATAATACCTGTTGAAATTACATCAAGGACGAAATTTAAAGGCGAAAACATCGTCAAGGCGAAGGTAAGTTGGGTTGTGTGCAGTAAAAGTTGCGTACCCGGGAGTGCGAATGTTCAACTGAAAATTATAAAAGCAAATAATCAGTGGCGTTCTAAAATTGAAAAATACGCTAAAATGCTCCCACAACCATTTGAAAAATCTGGGTTGAAAATTGAAAGCTTGAAGGTTGAGCGGAAAGGAAAAAGTGATTTTGTCAGAGTTAAGTTTGGCGGTTCACTTGCGACAAAAATCGTTGATTTTTATCCTGAGCAGATGGATAAGTTTTTGATTGATTTTAAAAGCATCAAAGTTAAAGATGGAATTCTTGAAATTTCGGTTACGCCTACAAGTCAAGGTGATAGAATGAACTTTTTGAGTGGGGTGCTCGTCTTAAATGATAAAGGTTATGAAGTTAAAATTGACTTAACAAAAACAAATTGAGGGTGAAAAAATGACGGTGCTTAAAATACTTGGAATTTCACTTGTCTTGCCTTTGCTTACGGTTTCTTTCGGTGACAAGATTGAGATAGGAAGCGTTGTTCCAGATTTTAGCTTGAATGATTTAAATGGCAAGGTAGTTAAGCTTTCTGATTTTAAGGGGAAGATCGTTGTTCTTGAATGGACTAATCCAAATTGTCCGTTTGTTTAGCGTGTTTATAGAGAGAAGATTATGCAAAGCGTTCAAAAGGAATTCACAGAGAAGGGCGTTGTTTGGATTATAATCAATTCAACGAACCCGAAGCACAGGGATTATCGTGATGCGAAGGAGCTTGAGAAAATTTACAAAGAGTGGGGAGCAGTTTATACCGCATATTTGCTTGACCCGGACGGAAAGGTTGGGAAATTATTTGATGCTAAGACGACGCCACATATGTTTATAATTAATAAAGATGGAAAACTCGTTTATAACGGAGCGATTGACGATGACCCAAGAGGTGAGAAGAAGGAGAAAGTAAATTATGTCAGGGATGCTTTGAATGAGATTTTAAATGGAAAACCGGTGAGCGTTCAGGTTTCAAAACCGTATGGTTGTTCCGTTAAGTACGCTGAGAATTGAGAATCCGATTGCCCCGCGAATGCGGGGCTTTTTTGTTTTTGAATGGGTTTGATATTTTCGCATTTTTTGATTAAAATTAATCGGAAAGAAAAAATATCACTTCAAAGCCATGTGGAAGATTTTATTCGTTTTATTATTTGCCTCACAACTTTTGGGGCAAAACCCATTGAGGTTAAATGTTGACTACGCTTCTTTTAAGTATGACCAAACCAGAAATTATGTTGAAATTTATTATTCATTTCATCACAAGCAACTTGAACTCGTCAAGTATGAAGGCGGTTTTAAAGGCGGAATAGTCGTTCAAGTTCTTGTTAAGGATACGCAAAGGGATACGATAATTCAAGGGAAAGCTTGGAAAATACCGATTGAAGTTGAGGATACAGCTAAAATTGACCCTAACAAGAATTTGATAGGTGCAACTGCTTTTCTTATTGAGCCCGGAAAATATCAATTCATAGTTATAGCTCGGGACTTGAACAATCTCTCAAGGTTTGATAGCGTTGTGGTACCAGCGATTATAAATCCAATTCCAACTGATAAGCTTTGGTTAAGCGATGTTCAACTTTGCTCAAATGTTTATCCATCTGAAAACCGCACGAGCATATTCTACAAAAACACATTTGAAGTTATACCAAATCCGAGTTTGCTTTATGGTCTTGGTTTGCCTGTGCTTTATTACTATTCCGAAATTTACAATGTGAATGCTGTGGGTCATGATAAATATGTTGTAGAGTGGAGGGTTTATAACTCGCTCGGAAATGTTGTAAAGAGCGGAAGAAAGATCAGAGCGAAAACGCAGGCAAGCGCAGTTGTTGAAGTTGGAACCGTCAATTTATCTAACTTGCCAACCGGGACATATCGTTTTGTCCTTGTTGCGATTGACACGGTTGAAAATAAAGGTGTGAGTTCTTCAAAAAGATTTTATATCTATAATCCGAACATTGTCGTTGCTGACTCGTTTCAAGCTTATGGCGGTTATGACATGGCATCGGAATATGCGGGTATGTCCGAGCAGGAGCTTGATAAGGAGTTTGCCATCGCAAGATATATAGCGACGCAGGAAGAAGTTAACAGATATAAACAGCTCAAAGGGGAGGAAGCGAAAAGAAAGTTTCTGGCTGAGTTTTGGAGAAAACGCGATCCAGATAAAACAACGCCGATAAATGAGTTAAAAGTTGAATATTTCAAACGAGTTGAATACGCTAATCAACATTTCAGCGTTGGAAATAAAGAGGGCTGGAGAACCGACAGGGGAAGGGTTTATATAATGTATGGTCCACCAGATGAATACGAAAGACATCCAAGCGAGGTTGACAGCAAACCTTACGAGATATGGTATTACCATAACATTGAAGGCGGAGTTGAATTTGTATTTGTTGATAAGTCGGGTTTTTCGGATTATATCCTTGTGCACTCAACCAAGCGTAATGAGATAAGGGATGATAATTGGCGCTTACAGATAGCGCCAAATTAAAAATTAAAGGGGCACCTTTCGGTGCCCAATTTTTTAATGTTTTATCTCGTGTTTTTTCTCCGGCTTTCTATCGTTTGCCTCAAAGCCGACCTTTAGAACAGCGTCTTCAAGGTCTTTAACCTTTGCCTTTTCAGGGTCATAAACCACTTTAACAACACCAACCCTTTTCTTAAAATCTTTCTTCTCGAATTCAACGCTTTTCACTCCTTCAACCTTTTTCAAGGAGTTTTCAACGCTTTTTACACATCCCCCACATTCAATCCCTTTAACATTTATCTTCGCTACAGCACCTTCAACTTTTCCTGTTTTCTTTTCCGCTTGTTTATTTAAATCCGTTTCAAATCCCGCCTCATTTATCGCCTCAACAAGATTGTCTAAATTCGCTTGCTCCGGGTTATATTTAACGCTTACAATGCCAAAATGATTTTTGAAATCGGTTTTCTCAAACTCAACAGAGCTAACACCTTTGACATTTACAAGCGCCTCTTTAACCTCATCCAAACAATTATCGCAGGTTATCCCCTTGACGGTGATTTTCGTTGTTTTGAGTCCATCTTGAGCAAATGATAGAGTCAGCGATACTAAGACGACCATTAAAGAAAAAATTATTCTCTTCATGACTTTGCTCCTGATTTTGTTTTTCAAAAGGGTTTCAATTTTAAAAACAAGGTTCAACCTGATCTGGTTTCAAAAATTGTAAATCTCGTTCCTTCTCGGGAAGACCTCAATGTGATTTACAAGCAATGTTTTCCTAAGCTTTTCAATTGCGTTTCTGTATGCGGAGAAACTGTAAAATTTCATTCTGTCAGTGAGGAAGTCAAATTGATTTAAGTCAAGCGTCTCATCAATTGTATCAAGAAATTTTTTCGGCTTCAGACCGGTTCCGGATAAAATTTTGCTTTTCCTTATGAGACCAAGGATATAAAAGTTCTTCTTTGTGTGCGTGTGGTAGCGTCTTATTGTGTTAATTGCATTTATTTCGCTTCCTGAAAATGCGACAGC
>JAPYWO010000091.1 GCA_028276305.1 Candidatus Thermokryptus sp. | reverse complement strand
GCATTCAGAAGTGGACCCCCGCTATTACCGCTATTTATCGCTGCATCTGTCTGGATCATATCTCTATAAATTCGCCCCTCAACTGAATGAAGATTCATCTTCACTGCGCTGATTACTCCTACGGTCACCGTGGGTTGATGTCCAAGTTCAAATAATCCAAATGGATTTCCCATTGCGATCGCCCATTCGCCAATTATGACATCATCGGAATTGCCAAGGACAAGATACGGAAGTTTTTTCCCCGCCTCAATCTTCAAGACAGCGATATCTGAAACATAATCCTTACCAACTACTTTCGCTTTATATTTTTCACCTGTTGATAATGTCACAATTATCTCTCTTGCGTTTCCAATGACATGGTCGTTTGTGACAATGTAACCATCGGGTGAGATTATAAATCCAGAACCTAAACTTCGCACAGGGACACGATACCTAAATCTGTCTCCGAAGAAGTATCTAAAGAAAGGATCGTCTTCAAAAAATTTGAAAAACGGGTCCGTATATTCTTCAATTGCGGTGACATTTATCCCAACAACACCGGAACTTGCTTTCGCAACTGCTTTTGTTATGGCATTGTGTCTTATGTCGTAAAGCTCCTGCGAAACATCATAGTGCGAGTTCTCGGCATGCTTTGCCTCTAAGTAAAATTTGTCGCTTGTGTTTTCAACTCTCGCATTTGAACCTTCGTTTAAAAATTTCGCCACTATCGGATTAAGGGAATAGCCAGTTAAAATTCCAACAAGCAGAACGATAAAAAATGACAAAAGAAACATCACACTTACCTTTCGCTTTTTAACCGCTGAACTCATCTCTATCGCTCAATTTTTTATTTTTTAAAGAACTTCCTTCCTTTGTCAGATGCACCAATTGAAAGAACGGTTTAAGATGCTTAATAAAGATAAGAAAAGATATCGCTAAGATGAACGCAAGGAATTTTGCGTCTTCAATTTTTGTGAAACTAAGTGAGTTGAGAAATTTTAAAAATGGTAAAATCGCTATAGGAGTTGAAACGGTTGCCCATATGTTTCCAGCATGGATCAATTTAAACTTTAAAAATGCGACAAACCACAAGAGACACCAAATGAGGATTAAGATCGGGTTCAGCGCTAAAAAGACGCCAAGCGAGGTTGCAAGACCTCTACCGCCGTAAAAATTTATCCAAATTGAAAAATTATGACCTAAAACAGCAGATGCTCCAGCTATCAGACAGGCAACCGCATCACCATCGGATAAATTTTCGCTAAGCTTAAAAGCAAAATATCCCTTCATTACATCAATTAAAAGAACCGAAAGACCAATCAACGGAGAACCTGATACTTCATAAGCATTAAGAGCGCCGACATTTCCGCTTCCAGCTTTGCGTATGTCAATACCGTTGAAAACCTTTACGAAAATATAAGCGGTTGGAATTGAACCAAGCAAATAACCAATCAGAAACCAAGTGAGGTATCTCATTACAGTTGAAAAATTTTTTAATCGGTCTGATAAAAGTTAATAAAACGCTCCTTGATAATCAAGGTAACATTTTGTATATTAACGCAACGGAAAACAAAAGGTGTTGTGAGATGAAACGGAGAACCTCACTGTTGTTTTTCCTTGTTCTTGTCCTATATGAGTTTCTGTTTTCTCAGAACATTGAAAAAATTTTAATTCTTCATTGGAACGATTTCCACTCCCAAAATATCCCGATGCGTTCAATCTGTGCTGATACGCCTTGCTATGTTGGGGGAACAGCCAATCTTTTGGGGTTGATAAACAAATTTAGAAAAGAGCAAAAAAATGTCCTCGTTTTAAACGCTGGAGATGATTTTCAAGGAACGCCTGTTTCATCATTAACGAAGGGGAGATCACAAATTGAATTGATGAACATCATAAATCCCGATGCTATGACTTTGGGAAATCATGAGTTTGATTATGGAAGGGAATCACTTGAAGAAAATTTAAAAATTGCAAAGTTTGACATTGTGTGCGCAAATCTTTGGGATAAACGGAAGGGAAAATTGTTTGTTAAGCCGTATATAATCAAAAAAATTGGCAGGGTAAAAATCGGAGTGATTGGTTTGACGACGCCAGAACTTTTCAAACTTTCATTGAGGGAAAACTTAAAAGACCTTGAACTTCTTGATATTGAAAAGGTTTTAAAACAATACATCAGTGAATTGAAGAAGGAAAAAGTTGATTTAATCGTTGCTCTAACTCATGTGGGAGTTCAGGGCGATTCTATCATTGCGGTTAAATTTCCCGAAATAGGCGTTATAATTGGGGGGCATAGTCACACTGCTTTATTTGAGCCGAAGTATGTCAACAAAACTATAATTTGTCAAGCAGGTTCAAGGGGTGAATATCTTGGCTATCTTGAGCTCGTGGTTGACCTTGATGGTGATTCTGTGTATTCATTCAGTGGTAAATTAATTCGTGTGATAAACGGCATCGTTGAGCCAGATCCAATTGCTTTGAAAAAGGTGGAAGAACTTGAAAAAATAGTTGATAAAGAGTTTGGTGAAGTTATCGGTTATCTTGAGGTTGACTGGAAGAGAAATTTTTACGGCGAGAGCAACCTCGGAAATTGGGAAGCTGATGTCATGAGGGAATTCGCAAAGGCGGATATCGCTTTCCAAAATTCGGGTGGGTTGAGGAAAGACCTTCCAAAAGGTGAGATCAAAGTCCGTGATATGTGGGAGATAAATCCCTTCGGAAATACATTCGTTGTGTTTGAAGTTGACGGTAAGACGCTTAAAAATATGATTGAATGGCAGGCATCTGGAAAAGCAGAACTTATGCAAGTGTCGGGGATAAGATATGTTTTTGATTCCAGAAAAAAAGTTGGGGAGCGAGTTCTTTCAATTGAAGTCGGAGGGAAACCGCTTGATGAAAGTAAAAGATATTCAATCGTCACGAATAATTGGGTTGCGGATCATTTATACGAACTTTTCGGAATCCCGCAAAATAGCGTCAAAGTTGAGAATTTGGGAGTTGTTGATAGAGATGTGTTTATTGAGGCGGTGAAAAGGCAAAGGGTTATAAATTCAAAAGTTGAAGGAAGGATAATTGACATAGCAAAACAAAAAGGAGAGAGCAATGAATATTGAAAGGGGTTTTAAATTTGTTTTTCAAGAGAAGAATTGGCTTGCTAAAGTTGTCGTCGGCGGTTTGATGATTTTATTCTCTTTCTTGATTATCCCGCTGTTGATTTACCTCGGTTATTTAATTGAAGTGACAAAGCGTGTGATAAAAAGCGAGGAACAACTTTTACCTGATTGGGACAATATCGCTCGTAAAATTTCAAACGGGTTTAAATTTCTGGTAGTCATAATTGTTTACCTAATCCCGCTGTTTTTACTTCTGGCTTTGTCAGCGCCATTTTTTAAGTCGGACTTTAACGGATTCAGGGGCAGGGAAATAGTCGCTATGCTTTATTTAGGTGACTTTTCTTGGCTTTTTCTCCTTTCGGCGTTTGTTTATTTGATTTTACTTTACTTGGCTTTCCCTTTTATAGTTGGGAAATATGCCGAGAATGAAACTTTAAACGATGCTTTCGCCATATCGGATATTTCAAAGATGCTTCGTGAAAATTTCGGTGACGCTGTAATTGTCTTTTTGTTGACGGTTTTCGTTCAAATTCTCGCTTCGCTTGGGATCGTGTTTTTCTTCATAGGTGTAATTTTTACTGGCTTCTGGGCAAATGTCGTGGTTTATTATCTTTACGGTGAACTTTACTCAAAGGCAACAAGGAAAGTTTGAATTTAAAACAAAAATCGTTGCTGAATATGGAAAAGAAGAGATTCGGTTTTCTTGAGTTGAGGACTCAAAAGCTCGGTGATGGATTTACAAGGATTGAACTTGATTTCAAAGGTCGCTATATCTGGACAACTTGTAAGAGCGGTGAGGAAAATGAGGCGATAATAGAGTTGTTGAGAGAACTTTTTGAAGATGAAATTGAATCGCTTCAAAGGATTTGTGAAGAGATGAAGATTGACTTAAATTCAATTTTTAAATTTGAAAAGATTGAGAAATAGATTTACTTTTGAACTTTCTCTTTGCTTTCAACGATCAGTGTAACTGGACCATCGTTTATAATTTCAACCACCATCATTGCTCTGAAGACGCCAGTTTTAACTTTGTCATCTCCGAGTGTTTGCTTTAGGTAGTCAACGAATTTATTGTAAAGTGCCTCCGCTTGTTCTGGCTTTGATGCCTGAGTGAAGTCGGGTCTATTGCCGTATCTTGTATCGCCATAAAGTGTGAATTGGGAAACGACAAGCGCTTCACCGTTTATATCTTTCACTGAAAAATTCATTCGCCTGTTCTCATCGTCAAAAATTCTTAAGTTTGCGCATTTGTTCGCAAGATATTTCGCATCCTCTTCGGTGTCGTCATTTCTTACGCCAAGTAGAATTAAAATCCCTTTACCTATTTCGCTGTAAACTTTGCCATCAATCAAAACACTACTACGGTTGACCCTTTGCACTACAGCTTTCATTTTCCTTCGGATTTTATTTTTGCAACTCTTTCTATCCCGAGATAATCTTTGAAAATTTCTATTTTTTCGTATCCTTCTGACTTAAAAATTTCAACAACTTTTTCGGATTGACCATAAGCCATCTCAACAAATATATAGCCATCACCGAAAATTATTTCTTTGCCTACTTTTGCAATCCTTCTGTAAAAGTTAAGACCATCGCTTCCATCCGTGAGAGCAATCATTGGCTCGTAGCTTTTTACTTCTTCCTGAAGTTTGTAAATTTCATCGGTTGAAACATAAGGCGGATTTGAAACCAGGATGTTAAATTTCTTTCTAATTTGATCAACAAAGTTATCGTCAAATATATCAGCGATGGCGAAATTGATGTTTTTGGCATCGTTAAGTATAGCATTTTCTTTGGCTATTTCAATTGCTTTTTCAGAAACATCAACCCCCGTTATTGAAACTCTGTCACCGAGTATTTTTGCGATGCTTATAGCGATATTCCCACTCCCGGTGCCAACATCAAGAACCTTAACAACCTCAAAAGCTGTGAAATTTTTATTTATCGTCTCAATGACCTTTTCAACAAGGATTTCAGTTTCAGGTCTTGGGATTAAAACATCCGGTGTGACTTTAAATTCAAATCCCATGAATTCGGTTTTACCAAGTATATATTGAAGTGGTTCTCTTTTCAATCTTCTTTTTATCATCGCACTTAGTTTTTCAAGTTCGCTTTTGGAAAGTGGTCTTTCAAAATCAACATAAAGGTCAACCCTTTTGCAATTTAAAATGTGGCAGAGCATAAGTTCAATCGTCAATCTCGCTTCGTCAATTCCCTTGGATTTAAGATATTGCGTTCCCCAGTTTATTATGTCAATTATCCGCCATGTTTTCGTTTCTGTTTGGGTCATTTTTCAAGTCGCTTAAAATTTTTAAAATTCTCGTCGTATGCGAACCGCTCCAATAAATTTTCCCGCATTTGGGACATTTGTAAAACTCATCAAAAAATTTCGCAGTTTCCTCCGGGATTAAATTAATGACGCTTGACTTTTCAACTTCAATTATCTCGGTATTGCAAATTGAACATCTTGAAAATAAATTTGTTTGTGTGTCAAGGTTTAAATTTTTTACCACTTCGTTTAGTTGCTCTTTGAATTTTTCTGCTTTAACGATGTAAAAATTTTTGATATCGTTTTCCTCAACTATCCTTTTGCTCCGTGTGAGAAAGATTCTATCTTCTGTCTTTGCAATTTTAACGAGTTCTTTCAATGGCAATTTAGGGTCATAGATTGTGTCATAGCCAAGAAGTCGTAACCATCGCGCGAGTTTACCGAGCATGACATCGGCGACGAATTTCATGCTGACGGTGACTTTATTTTTCAAATAAAATAAAAAACTAACCGAGTTTTTGCAATTTATGGCGAGGAAAACACACAAAACGGCTGTCGTGATAATCCCACCAATGGATTTATGGCAACCGATACAAAGCATAAGGAAGAAGTATGACAGACAGTTCAGAAGATGGATGCCCCATATAACGATGATTTATCCTTTCAGACCCATTGATGAATTTGAAGTTATTTATAAAAAGTTCGTTGAAGTTTGCAGGAATGTTGAGCCATTTGAAGTTGAGTTTTCAAAGTTTAATTATTTTCATCATGGTGGAGAAAGTTATACGGTATGGCTTGAGCCAAACCCAAGGGATA
>JAPYWO010000090.1 GCA_028276305.1 Candidatus Thermokryptus sp. | reverse complement strand
CACTCGCTATAGGTGTGATTTTATTGATAATAACTGGCTTACCGATAAAATTTCACGATTCAGGGTGGGCTAATTTATTTTTTGATTTGATAGGTGGGATTCAGGTGTCAAGGTTGATTCACAGGATTGGAGCTGGGATGTTAATTTTTGTCTCAATTTGGCATACGATTTACATCGCTTTTACGAAAGAGGGTAGAAATGAATTTAAAGAGCTTCTGCCGAGGAAGAAGGATTTCCTTGATTTTTATCAAAACATTAAATATATGCTTGGCAAGACGAACGAGAGACCTAAATACGGAAGGTATTCGTATATTGAAAAGTTTGATTATTGGGCTGTTTATTGGGGAATGGTGATAATGGTTTTGTCAGGGCTAATTTTATGGTTTCATAACTTTTTCCTCGGGATTTTTCCAAAGTTTGTTTTTGACATCGCTAAAGAAGCCCATTCTGATGAAGCTATGCTTGCGACCCTCGCTATAGTGATTTGGCACTGGTATAACGCTCACCTCAATCCACATATATTTCCGTTTAATCCGACGATATTTACCGGTAAAATTTCAAAGGAGAGAATGATGAGGGAACATCCTCTTGAATATGAGAAGATCATGAAAGAGAAACTTATGAAGGAGGGGAGAGAAGATGAAAGGTAGGCGTCGGTTTTTAATTTTATCCGTGTTTTTAGTTCTCATTGCATATCTATTTTTCCTTTTTCTAAGGACATCGGATGACCCAGAGTTTTGTTCTTCTTGTCATTTTATGAAGCCATATTATGATAATTGGCTTTCATCAACACACAATCAGGTGAATTGTTCAACTTGCCATTATGGTAGTGGATTTGCTAATTATTTTAGAGGAAAGGTTCGGCTTTTTTCTGAAATAGTGAGATATTATCTTGGCGTTTATAACTATGAGATAAGATCAAAGGTTGATAACGAGTCCTGCCTTAAATGTCATAGTGAAAAAGGGTATGTAGGCAAAGAGGTAAAGTTTTTAGACGGTCGGATAAGCTTTACACATTTGAGTCATTTGTCGGAGGAAAAAATTGGTTTTAAAATGCAATGCCAAACCTGTCATTCCGAGCTTGTCCAGGGCAGGCATGAGGCGGTATCGGATAAGATATGCATATTGTGTCACTTTATAGGTGGTGAGGTTAAGGAAGCACAACCTGTTTCTGGATGTGGGAGTTGTCATGGACCGCCGAAAGATGATATAATGATTTGGGGAGTTGCGTTTAATCATTCTGAGTATATCAAAAACAAGATTGAGTGTACGACTTGCCATATTCATGTAGTTGTTGGAAGAGGCGATGTTAGGTTGGAAAAATGTTCAACTTGTCATATAAATGTGACTGGAATGTCTCTTGGTTCAAGGGAAATGCACAAGATTCATGTCAGCAATGAAAGAATAAATTGTTTCAAATGTCATGATGAGATAAAGCACGGCAAAGTTGAGATTTTTGAGGTTTTTTCACCAGTTTGCCAGGAATGTCACGGAAATAAACATTCAATTCAGGAGAAAATTTATGCTGGAAGCGCCGGGCGAGGAATCCCAATTTTACCCGATCCGATGTTTCTTTCAGGGGTATCTTGCAGGGGTTGTCATGAAGTGAAGCTTGTCAAAACACATGCGGAGACATTATTTGAACTTCCGGAATTTAATCCGATCTCGTGTGTAAATTGTCACGGTAAAGGTTATGATAAACTTGTAGCGCAATGGCAGAAGGTTGTCAAAGAAAGGGTAGAGAAAATTGAAATGGATGTTAAGGTCGCAGGACTTTTGAAAAAAACTGGTATGATTAAATTTAACGAGGGGAATGTAAACGCGAATCTTGAACTTGTGAAGAGAGATGGAAGTTTTGGAGTTCACAACATAAAATATGTTAATATCTTGCTTGATGAAATTGAGAAGGAGATAAAAGTTTCGCGCAATAAGCCGGCGATTGAACTTGTTTTCAAAGGTAATTCAAGGTGTCTTGATTGTCACTTTGGAATAGAAAATTTAAACAGTGCGAGTGGTTCAAAGAAATTCCCACATGGTATTCACCTTTTCAAGTTGAACTGTCTTGATTGCCATATTGGTGGCGAACCAGTTGTTAATTCTCACGGAAAGGTTTTAGATTTTGTCAAAGATTGTATTAAATGTCATCATAGGGAATTAAAAGCTGGTGTTGAGTGTGAAGGTTGTCACGAAAAGCAGGCGAATTTTTATCGCGGTAAGTTTTTGAGCTCTGAGGAGGATTTTATGTCGCAAGCGGGGATTTCTTGTCAGGATTGCCATTCATCCAATGGTGGTGAACCAAAGAGACCTGATGTGAGCATTTGCGCTTCTTGTCACGAACAAAGTTATGTTGACGATTTTGTCAAAAAGAGAGCCGATTTAAAGAGGGTGATTGAGAAGTGGAATTCTTCGGTTATGGATTTGATAAGAGTTTTGGAGGTTGGTGGCGATAAAGATAAAGTTGTTGAATTTGTCAAGTTAAAGGATGAAATTGAAAAATTTTTGAGCGAAGGTTCATTCGGAGCACATAATTTGCAATATATTGACGATTTAAGAGAAAGAATTGAGAGGTTTATGAGAAGTTTGAGTTTTGTTGGAAACAAAAAGATAAATGAAAAGAAATGAATCAAGCGAGGTTGAAGAAAGCGCTTTTGAGAGTAGGTATTGCAGTTATAGCGTTTTTATTTATAGTTGCGTTTTCAGCTGAATTCACATCACGTCCTTCATTTTGTCCGACTTGTCATTATATGAAGCCATTTTATGAGAGCTGGAAGACATCAACGCACAAGGATGTGACCTGTGTTAAGTGTCATTTTCCGCCTGGGCTTGCTGGGACTGTGAGGGGAAAACTTGAGGGTCTTGTTCAGGTTGTGAATTACTTTGCTCGCTCATATACGAGGAGAAGACCCTGGGCTGAGATATCTGATGAATCGTGTTTGCAAAGCGGTTGTCACGAAACGCGTCTTCTTAAAGGTAAAGTCGTATTCAAGGGTGTTGTTTTTGACCATGCCCCACATCTTGAGCAAATGAGGCGCGGGAAAAAACTAAGATGCACAAGCTGTCACTCTCAAATAGTTCAAGGAGAACATATAACTGTTACAGAGACGACTTGTTTTTTGTGTCATTTCAAACGCAATGGCGATGTTGAATTTGCCGTTTATAGAAAGCTTTCAAATTGTCAAACATGCCATCATTGGGAGTCAATTCCGAAAGAAGAGATGTCAAAGTATAGATTTGACCATACTGAGGTAGTGAAACGAGGTATAGAATGCACGCGTTGCCATGTTAACACAGTCGTTGGAGATGGATTTGTTCCAAGGGAGAATTGTTACGCCTGTCATTTTGATCATGCAAGGTTAAGCCAATATGAAAATACCGACCTTTTGCACAGGGTTCACATATCTGAGCATAAGATAGAGTGCATTCAATGTCATCTTACGATTCAACATAAAGTTCAAAAGTTAAGCCCAGGCGAGGAGCTTGAATGTACAACCTGCCACACAGGTGAACACAAGAACCAAGTTCTATTATTCACCGGGAGAGATATAAATGGTTTGAAAGGTCATCCGAACCCAATGTTTGAGGCGGGGTTAAATTGCGCAAGTTGTCATATCTTTCACGAGGAGATGATCGGAAAAGCAAAGGTCAAAATCGCACGCCCGCAGTCCTGCGAGACATGTCACGGTAAAGGTTATGCGAAATTGTTGAGATTGTGGGAGGAAACGGCGGATAAGAAAATTGTCCAGTTAAAGCGATCAATCCAAGAGGTTGATTCACTTGCTAATGTAAAGGAGGCAAAAACTTATATTCAAAAGGCAAAAGATGCACTTGAAGTTGTTGAAGCTGGAAAGGCGGTTCATAATATAACCTATTCTGATCAGATAATTTCAAAGGCGTACGAATATCTCACTGAAGCGGTGAAAATTGCCGGTTTGAATTATTCATTGCCGAAGGTTTTAGCAGGGTCGCGAGTCCCGAATGAATGCATAAATTGTCATGCGGGGATTGAAAATGTATCAAGACCAATTTATGGAACGATCTTTCAACATTCAAAACATGTTCAGGAAAACGGTTTGAGATGTAATGTTTGTCATTCAAATGCGAGAAAACATGGTGAGTTAATCGTTTCAAAGGACAACTGCAATTCTTGTCATCATCAGAAACAAACAGCTGAGGGTTGCAAATCATGCCATAAAATTTCTGATGAAATTTATTCGGGAAGCTATATGGGTAAGAAGATGCCGGATGTTATGAGGGAAGCTGGGATTGAATGTGTGGATTGCCATGTGGTTAACAACAAGGTCGTGCGCCCAAGTGAGAAAGTTTGTTTGAACTGTCACGATTCTGGATATGATGCGATGGCGGTTGAATGGAGAGATGAGGTGAGAAGATTGATAAATGAGGTTAAAGCTTTAAGTTCAAAGAGCCAGAGGAAGGATAAAGGTGAATTAGAGCGTATGATTTCTGAGATAGAAAAGTGGAGCGCATCGGGGCTTCACAATTATTCACTTGTCGTTGATGTTTTGAAAGAGATAAAGATGAAGTTAAGTCAAAGTCCAGCAAGCGATTGATTTTGCGAGCAACTTGACATTTTGTTCCCTTTGATTTAAATTAAAAAGTGCAAGTTAAAAAATAATCGGAGGATGAAAGATGAAACGCATTGCGGTTGTTCTTCTTTTAATTCCTATCCTTTTAACCTACCTATTTTCTCAGGAAGCACCGAAGTACAAATATGTCGGTGTAGCGGTTTGCGCTCCTTGTCATAAGGGTGAAAAGAAGGGTAAGATGTTTGAGATTTGGCAATCAAGTAAACATGCAAAGGCGTATGAAACGCTGAAGACGGAAGAGGCGAAGAAGATAGCAGAAGCAAAGGGGATCAAAGTCCCACCGTATGAGGCGCCAGAATGTTTGAAGTGTCATGTGACTGGTTTTGGGGCTCCAAAAGAAGCGTTCCTTGAAAAGTTCAAAATTGAAGATGGCGTCCAGTGTGAAGCTTGTCATGGTCCAGGGTCGGAGTATAAGACATTGAAAATTATGCAAAACCGTGAGGAAGCTATTAAAAATGGGCTTGTACTTGCACTTGTCTCTGATGGAAGCGCTGAAAAACTTTGCAAGACATGTCATAATGAACAGAGCCCTACATTTAAGGGCTTTGATTTCAAAAAGATGTGGGCTGAGATAGCTCATCCTCTGCCGAAGGAGAAGTAACATTGATTTGGGGCGCATCTTAAAAAAGATGTGCCCCTTCTCGTTTCTGAATAAAAAGAAAAAGGAGTGAAAATGGAAGCTGGTTTACGAAAATCAAGGCGTGACTTTTTGAACTACCTCCTTGGCTTTGGTTTTATCGGTTGGCTTGTGTCTGTTCTTTATCCCGTCATCAAATATATCATCCCTCCAAAACTTCCCGAGGCAAAAATAAAAAGTGTAAAACTTGGCAAGGTTGATGACTTTAAGCCGGGGACGGGAACTATATTTAAATTTGGGAACAAACCTGGGCTTTTGCTTCGGCTTGAAAATGGAGAATTTAGGGCTTTTTCAGCTGTTTGCACACACCTTGATTGCACAGTCCAATATCGGGAGGATATGAAAGCAATCTGGTGCGCATGTCATAACGGAAAGTACGACCTTAATGGAAGAAATATATCAGGACCTCCACCGAGACCACTTGAGCAGTTCCGAGTCGTTATTAGAGGCGATGAAATCTATGTAACAAAGGAGGCATGATAAGATGGCGAAATTAGGTGAAAAATTATTTAATTGGTTTGATGAAAGATATAACATCCGTGGTTTTATTGAGTTTATGTCTCACAAGTCAGTTCCTCAGCACAGGCATTCAATTTGGTATTATTTCGGCGGGGTCAGCTTATTTCTTTTTATAATCCAGGTTTTAACAGGCATTCTTCTTTTGCTTTATTATCGTGTCGGTGAAGATAGCTCTTATGAGAGCGTTCAATTTATAGTTTCAAAGGTTAAATTTGGCTGGTTAATTCGTTCAATTCACAGTTGGTCTGCTAATTTGATGATACTTGCTGTTTTCATACATATGTTTAGCGTCTATTTCACAAAGGCATACAGGAAACCGAGGGAATTGACTTGGGTTACTGGGTTTTTACTTTTAGTTCTTGCTTTGACTTTCGGTTTTAGTGGATATCTTTTGCCTTGGAACGAGCTTGCTTTTTTTGCGACGAAAGTTGGAACGGAAA
>JAPYWO010000089.1 GCA_028276305.1 Candidatus Thermokryptus sp. | reverse complement strand
GTTTAATCGTTGCAAGGTTTGCATAACTGCGAATCGGTTTGGGTGTTCCAAATAAAACATCCGAAAGCTCTGTTGCCATAGTCAAACCCATATAACCATCAATCAACCCCATTTGAAGGTCAGCAAGTAATATATTAATCGGATCGGCATCATTGCCCATGCTTGTTCTGTGCATCGCATTCATAATTGGTTTCCAAGCATTATGCGGGACAACACCGAGCTTTTCCCAAGTTTCATAACTGGACTTTGGAGCATACGCTTTAACCCACACCGCGGGTTCTTTTTCAAGTCGCTTGAAGTCCTCAAGTGAAATTTCAGCTACTTCTTTTGCTATCTCTTTTATATCCTTTCCATCCGTTTTCACACCTAACGCTTGGGCAACCGCTTTCAATTTGTTTTCATCTTTTATTGAATATGTTGATATCTTCCCCTCAGCAACCTCTTTCAAAACTTCTGCGATATCCATTGCATGTTCAGCGTGAGCTGCAGCTCCACCGACGGTCTCTCTTAAAAGATTTCTTGCAACGATCACATCAGCTGTGGCACCGCAAACCCCAACCCTTGGACCACCGTTGAAAACATCAATTCTGCAAGGACCCATATAACACATTCTGCAACAAACCCCAAGCTCACCGAAACCGCATTGTGGTTCCTGAAGTGCCAACCTTTGAAGAGATGTCGTTTTAACCTCTTTTTCCTCTTTTTTCAGCATTTCAATGTTTGACTCCGGAATTAATCCGAAATTATGCGCCTTTCCATCCCAAACCCTTTCCTTGTCTTTTAAAATATCCGCCATTTTAGATTACCTCCATATATGTTTTTGTTGTTCTTGAAAGGGAAGAGATTGTTTTTTCTCTCTTATACTCCTCAATCATCATCACATCGGCATAGATTAAAGCATTTGTCGGACAAGCTTCAACGCAAGCTGGTATCCTTCCCGATTTAACTCTCTCATTGCAACCATCGCATTTTCTGGACACTTTTCTCTCAAGGTCTGGGTAAATTGCCCCAAATGGACAAGCCATCGCACACTGCCAGCAACCTATACATTTCGCCTCGTTGTAAACAACAAGGTTTGTCTCTTGGTCACGATAAATCGCAGAGGTTGGGCAAACTGCAACGCATGGGGCATCCTCGCAGTGTGCACATCTTAAAGAGGCGACAAATCCATCAAATTTGAGAACGCTGTTAAATCGTGGTGGTTTCGGCTCTTCAAAAATCGCCTTATAAATATCCTTTGACACCGAATGCTCAACTGCACAAGCTATCTCACAACTTTTACAACCCGTGCATTTTGACGCCTCAATGAAAACCTTCTTCATTTTCTCCTCCAGATTAATTTTTTCTCTTCAAACTTATAGCAAATTTTATGCCTGCAATTTCCCAAAAAAATGACGAAAAAAAAGAAAGCCTATGCCATAAATGACATTCACAGATCATTCGTAATTGCCAAACTTGGCAAAATTTTAAAAAAACCTTGAAAGCAACGCTTAAAAAAGTTATATTAAAAATAAAAAACCATGACAGAGCAACCGATACCTCAGCAAATTAACATTGAACTTGGCGAGAAAGAAGCGGAGGGAATTTATTCAAACCTTGCGATAATAACACATTCACCCGCTGAGTTCGTAATTGATTTCACAAGGATTCTCCCCGGGGTTCCGAAAGCGAAGGTCTTTGCAAGGATAATCATGACCCCACAACATGCAAAACTTTTATTAAAAGCGCTTGAAGACAACATAAAAAAATACGAGGCGACTTTCGGCGAAATCAAAATCTTTGGCGACACAGAACAAAAATCGCTCGGATTTAAACCTTGAAAACTTAAAATGGAGTTAAAACTATGTTCGGTTACTTCGTCCTTGTCCTCCATACGCACCTCCCCTATGTGGTCGGTCACGGCAGATGGCCACATGGGATGGATTGGCTAAATGAAGCTGCAAGCGAATGTTATATACCCCTTTTGAATGTTTTCAATGAATTGAGAAACGAAGGCGTAAATTTCAAAGTCACAATTAACATCTCCCCAATCCTCGCTGAACAACTTGCAAGTAGGGAATTCGCTGAGGAATTCCTGCAGTATCTTGACATGAGGATAAATCTCGCTGAAGAAGACGAAGTTGAGTTTAAACGAACTGGAAGAAAAAACCTCGCCAAGGTTGCAAAGTTTTGGAAGGAGTTTTATTCCGAGATTAAAAGAAATTTCATTGACACATATCATACCGATTTGCTTTCTGCCTTTCGCTCTCTTCAAGATTCAGGACATATTGAAATAATCACTTGTGCAGCTACACACGCATATCTTCCATTGCTTGCCCTTGATACAAGCGTTCAAGCTCAAATAAATCTCGCAGTCAAAACCCACGAAAAATATTTTGGCAAAAAACCTGAAGGTATATGGTTACCCGAGTGCGCATATAGACCAGCTTACAGATGGAAAATCCCAGTTGAACTTGAACAAAATTTGACCCCGACTGAATATGAAAGGAAGGGGATTGAGGAATTTCTCTCAGAAAACGGACTTAAATTTTTCTTCGTTGATACCGCCACATTGCGCGGTGGAAAAACCATTGGGATTTACATTGAGAGATTTGAAGGGTTGAGAAGATTATGGGAACAATTTGAATCGCAGGTCAAATACAGACCCGAGGAGGAAAAGTCACCGTATGAGATTTACCTTGTCGGCTCTGGGAAGCCGGAGAAAAAGCCGGTTGCTGTTTTGACGCGCGACCCAAAGACCGGGCTTCAAGTGTGGAGCGGTGAATGGGGCTATCCAGGTGATGCCTGGTATCTTGACTTTCACAAGAAAAAATTTCCAAGCGGATTAAGGTATTGGCGTGTCACAAATCCAAAGGCAGACCTTGCTGACAAACTTGAATATGAAATTGAAAAAGTTGAAGAACGCCTTGAAGAAAACTCATCCCATTTCGTTGGCCTGATAACGGCAACATTAAAAGAACACTTTGATAAAACCGGCAAGCCAGGGGTTTTGACAGCGCCTTATGACACTGAACTTTTCGGGCATTGGTGGTTTGAGGGACCAAGATTTTTAAAGAAGGTTTTTCAAAAACTTAACAATTCAAAACTTGTAAAACCAGCCACTGCTTCTGAGTCAATTGAAAATCTTACGCCAACGACCGTCGTCTCACTCCCAGAGGGCTCATGGGGAGAAGGTGGTTATCACTACATTTGGCTCAACAAAGATACCGAATGGACTTGGAGACACATCTACCCGGACGAATTTAAGATGAGAGAACTTGCCAAAAAATTTCATAACTTAAACGATGAAAAGTTAATCTTTATGTTAAAGCAACTCGCCCGAGAGCTGGTGCTTTTACAATCCTCGGATTGGCAATTCTTGATATCAACAATTTCAGCCCGCGATTATGCCGAGATGAGAGTTTCATTACATCACGAAAATTTCACGAGAATAGCCGAAATAATTGAGAGGTATGCAAGCACCGGGGAGTTAAAATTTGAAGATTGGAATTTCGTCGTTGAATGCGCACAAAGGGATAAAGTTTTTGATGAGATTGACATCAAATGGTGGGCTGAGGTTGAATTTCCGTAATTGCATTTTTTTTATTAACTTAAAATCAGGTAATAAAACCTTGTTTTCAACAATGACTCGCTCAGCGATAGTTATAGATGGGATTTTTGTTGACCCAGAGATTGCAAGTGCTTATTTCAAATGCGATCTTGAAAAATGCAAAGGGGCGTGTTGCTTTATGGAGGCGGATTATGGAGCACCGCTTCTTGAGGAAGAAATTGAGCAAATAAACGATGCCCTGCAAATTGTAAAAAAGTATCTGCCCGAAAAAAATGTGAAATTCATTGAAGAAAACGGATTTTACGAGAGAACCGAAACAGGGCTTTCAACAAAATGCATTGACCGCAGGGAGTGCGTCTTCGTTTATTGGGAAGATGGCATAGCTAAATGTTCATTTGAAAAAGCGTTCTTAAATGGTGAAATATCCTTTAGGAAACCAATTTCCTGCCATCTTTTCCCGCTGAGAAATTACAGTTTAAGGGGCGCACTCGTTGGAGGTGACATCTTAAAGTATGTGAAAATCCCAGAGTGTAAGCCAGGCGTGAAGAAAGGAAAGAAAGAAGGAGTTAAACTTTATGATTTCCTAAAGCCAGCAATTATCAGATACTTTGGGTCAGGGTGGTACGATAAAATGCTTGAAGCACTAAACACGATAAACAACCGGGAGGTGAGATAAATGTTAAAAATCGGACAACATCAAACCCTGCAACAAAAATTAACACCGCAACAAATTCAATACCTTAAGCTCCTTCAAATCCCGGTAATACAGCTTGAACAAAAAATTAAAGAAGAACTTGAGCAAAATCCATTTCTTGAAGAAGGTCTTGAAGCATCTCCCGAAGAGGTAATTGAACTTGAACTCGGTGAAAATCAAGAGGTTGAACAAGCAGTTAAGCAAGAGTTAGTTGAGGAATATGAAGAAACGACACAAGAAATTCTTCCAAAGCCAGATGAGGAATACACATTTGAGGACTTTGTAAAGTCACTTGAGGACGAAGACCTTTCATATAAATCAGGAAATTTCACCAGCGATGATGAAGAGGAAATCCCTTGGCAACCTCCAGCATTGGAGTCATTGGAAGATAAACTTCTTCAGCAGCTTGCTCCGATAGTAAACGAGAAGGAATACAGAATAGCCGAGGAAATTTTAGGAAACATAGACGATGATGGTTACTTGACGAGAAGCGTTGAGGAAATCGCAGAGGATTTGCGCCTTGGGGAGAAAATGGAAGTAACGCCTGAAGAGGTTGAAAATGTATTAAAAAAAATTCAACGCCTTGACCCACCTGGAATTGGAGCAAGGGATTTAAAAGAATGCCTTTTGGCTCAACTTGAAGTTGGTGATTTCCCCGAGGATAAAAAAACACTCGCCATTCGCATATTGAATGAAGCATATGACGATTTTATGAAGAAAAGATACGATGAGTTGATGAAAAAGTTTAACATAAGCGAACAAAAGCTGGGCGATGTCTTGCAGATAATTCAGCGTTTGAATCCAAAACCTGGGGAAGGTAGAGCGGTAATTCAAGAATACATCGTCCCGGACTTCATAGTTGAGAGAGTTGGCGACGATTTCGTAATAACTTTGAACGAGAAAAATGTCCCCATGATTCGGCTTAATAGAACATATTACAATCTCCTAAAAAGGCAGAAAAAACTTCCAGCCGAGATAAAAGACGAGATAAAAAAACAATTTGCGAGGGCGAAATGGTTTATCGCTTCAATTTATCAACGCAGGGAAACACTTTTAAAAATAATGCGCGCTATAGTTGAATTGCAGAGGGAATTTTTTGAGACGGGAGAGAATTTAAAACCGATGATTTATAAAGATGTCGCAGAGAAAGCCGGGGTTGACATATCAACGGTCAGCAGAGCGGTAAACCAAAAATATGTCCAGATGGATTTTGGAATTTACAGGTTGCGAGACCTTTTCAGCGAGAAAGTTAACACATCAAACGGAACAGAGGTTTCAATTAAGGAATTGAAGGAGAAAATCAAACAGATAATTGAGCAGGAAGACCCGAGAAAACCCTTAACGGACGACCAGATAGCTGAAATTCTGCGTTCCCAGGGGTTTAATATCGCAAGAAGAACTGTGGCAAAGTACAGGGATCAACTTGGTATTCCAACGGCGAGATTAAGAAGACGAATTGAATAAAAACAAAAATTTAAAGGGCATAAAGTGGAAAAAATTTTAAGAGCGACAACTATACTTGGCTTAATACATAATGGGCAAGCGGTGATGGGAGGAGATGGACAAGTTACGCTTTCGGACACTATAATGAAACACGGGGCTAAAAAAGTCAGAAAAATTTATAACAATAAAATACTTGTCGGTTTTGCCGGAGCATCGGCGGACGCACTTGCTCTCATGGAAAGATTTGAAGCTAAACTTGAACAGTATAAAGGCAACCTCCTGCGCGCAGCTACGGAACTCGCAAAGGACTGGCGAATGGATAAGTATCTGAGACGACTTGAAGCGTTGCTTGCGGTTATGGACAAAGAAAACGCATTGATAATTTCAGGGACAGGTGATGTGATAGAGCCAGATGATAAAATCGTTGCGATTGGCTCTGGCGGAAGCTATGCACTTGCAGCAGCAAGGGTCCTTGTGAAGCATTCCAATTTATCGGCTCGCGAAATCGTTGAGGAATC
>JAPYWO010000088.1 GCA_028276305.1 Candidatus Thermokryptus sp. | reverse complement strand
GACTTGACCTTGGAGCTTTTACTCCATTTTTGTGGTGTTTCAGAGAAAGGGAAAAGATACTTGATATGTTTGAGATAACCTGCGGTGCGAGGTTGCTTTATAACTATATCTGGATCGGTGGCGTCTCGCATGACTTACCATCTGAGTTCGGGAAAAAATTAAAGGACTTTTTGAAGACATTTCCGAAGGCGTTGAAAGAGATAAATGATCTTTTGACATTTAATAAAATTTTCATAGATAGGACAGCAAATGTCGGGGTCTTGCCGGCAGATGTTGCCATAAATTACGGCTGTAGCGGTCCGATGCTTCGCGGTTCTGGAGTTAAGTTTGACTTGAGAAAGAATGAACCATATCTCGTTTATGATAGGTTTGAATTTGATATACCAGTTGGTGAGGGTAAAATGGGGACCGTTGGCGATTGCTGGGATAGATATTATGTCAGGGTTAGAGAAATGGAAGAAAGTTTAAAGATAATTGAACAAGCGTGGGAGCAAATTCCAGCTGGCGATGTTCATTCCGCTATTCCGAAGAAGGTTAGACCACCGCAGGGAGAAGTTTATTTCAGGACCGAAAACCCAAGAGGCGAGATCGGTTTTTACATCATAAGCGATGGTCACTCGTCAAGTCCATTCAGAGTAAAAGCCAGGGCTCCAAGCTTTGTTAATTTATCCGTGTTGCCGGAAATCTCAAGAGGTTATATGATAGCTGACCTTGTTGCAATCCTTGGAAGTGTTGATATAGTTCTCGGCGAGGTTGATCGGTGATTTTAAAAACAAAAATTTCTTGGAGATGCAAGATTTTTTAAATATGCTTATCGCTTCTGTCATACCGCTTTTATTTATACTCGTGTATGCCGTTGTAATCTTATGGGTTGAGATAAAAGTCGCCTCGCATGTCCAGGACCGACTTGGTTATATGTATACCGGGGGCTTTCACGGTTGGGCTCAGCCGATAGCGGATTTGTTGAAACTTTTGACGAAGGAACATATCACGCCTGTTAACTCGGATAAAGTTTTGTTTACACTTGCCCCAGTCATTGTGTTTGCAAGTTCGTATGCAGCTTATGCTGCTTTGCCATTTACTTCAACTTTCGTAGCAGCAAATTTAAATGTCGGTGTTTTCTACATCATCGCTATAACTTCGTTTGTAGTCATTGGGATTTTGATGGCCGGGTGGTCCTCAAATAATAAGTATTCAATGCTTGGGGCGATGCGCTCGGTTGCTCAAATTGTAAGTTATGAAGTTCCAACGGCGCTTTCAATTTTAACTGTGATCGTCGTTGCAGGAACATTGAATCTGCAAGAGATTTGCCAAATGCAAAAGGGCGGTTTATTTAACTGGTTCATCTTCAAGTACCCGCCGTTTATGTTTATAACTTTCTTGATTTATTTCACCGCTTCGCTTGCTGAGGTCAATAGAACTCCCTTTGATATACCAGAAGCTGAATCAGAGCTCGTTGCGGGTTATCACACGGAATATACAGGGATGAAATTTGCGATGTTTTATCTAGCTGAATATGCGAATATGTTCCTTGTCTCTGGGATTTCGGCAATACTTTTCTTTGGTGGATGGAACAGTCCCTTTGGCGATTTTATGTCCGGTCCAGCTTGGGGTGTTTTTTGGTTCGTTTTAAAAGGACTTTTCTTCGTTTTCTTACAAATCATGTTGAGATGGACATTGCCAAGATTAAGGGTTGATCAGTTGATGTATGTCTCGTGGAAGGTTTTGACTCCGATTTCGTTTGTGAACATATTAATTGTTGGTTTATGGGCGCTTTTAAAATAAAAAGGTCTCAAAAATGATTCAATACTTCAAAAATATATTCATCGCTATCTGGACTATACTTGTGGGGCTTAAACTTACTTTCAAGCATCTATTTGTCAGAGCTGTGACAATTCAATATCCCGATGTTAAGTTGAAACTTCCAGAAAGAGCAAGGAATCGCCTTTATGTGAATATAGATGATTGCATCGGTTGCAGGCAATGCGAGATGGCTTGCCCAGTTGATTGCATTACTATTGAAACGGTTAAGGCGCTTCCAAATGAAGACCTTGGAGTGACCTCAACCGGAAATAAAAAACGCCTTTGGGTTACAAGGTTTGATATTGATGTCAGCAAGTGTTGCTATTGTGGGCTTTGTGTCTATCCGTGCCCAACAGAATGCATCTACATGACCGATGTTTATGAGTTCTCGGAATATAACAGGCACAACCTGATTTATCATTTTAGTAATTTCACGCCTGAGGAAGCAGAGCTCAAGAAAAAGCAGGTTGAAGAATTTGAACTTGAACAGAAGATGAAAAAAGCTCAAAAACCAGCGGAAGCGAGCGTTAATAACCCCGGAGCCGGTTCTTAAAAACAAAAATTTGATCCGTAAAGATGAGTTTATTTGACATTGCCTTTTACATCATCGCTGTTTTGACGATTGCATCTGCAATTGTAGTGGTGAGCGCTAGGAATATAATCTATTCCGCATTTGCGCTTCTTTTCACTTTCTTTGGAGTTGCTGGTTTATATGTTTTGCTTAATGCTGATTTCATAGCTGTGACGCAGGTTTTGATTTATGTTGGAGGAATTCTCGTTTTGATCATATTCGGTATAATGCTTACAACTAAATTTTTTGATGTCCCGGTTAGAAGCGAGGCGCTTCATGTTGGTCCAGCAATTCTCGTTACAGGTGCAATTATGGGGACCCTCGTTGGAGTTGTATTAAAGACGAAATGGTTCAATGTTATGAATGTCCAATGGGAGAACACGACGAAAAAAATTGGCGAAAAATTGATGACGGATTTTTTACTCCCGTTTGAAGTCGCATCAGTTGTTTTACTTGTCGCTTTGCTTGGTGCAGTTATAATCGCAAGAAGAGAGAAATTTTAAAATAAAATCAGAAATTGTAAATGCAGGTCAATCTCACGGTTTTGAAGAATGTGGGGCTTGAACACTTCCTTGTAGTAAGCGCAATACTTTTTTCACTTGGGATATATGCCGTTGTGACGAGAAAAAATGCTATAATGGTTTTGATGGGGATAGAGTTAATTTTGAATTCGGCAAATATAAATTTCATCGCGTTTTCAAAATACTCCGTTGGGGATTTGACTGGTCATCTTGTTGCGATTTTTGTGATAATTCTTGCAGCAGCTGAGGCAGCAATTGCGATAGCGATAATACTTAACATTTACAAAAACTTCCTCACCGTCAACATAGATGAAGTTGATAATTTAAAAAGGTAAATTCAGGTTAGACAATGGAAAGGGCGATTGACTGGATGAGGCAAGCGGAGAGAGACCTTGAGAGAGCGAAGTTGGATGTTGAATTGGGTTTTTATGAATGGGCTTGTTTCACATCTCAACAGTCAGCTGAAAAAGCAGTTAAAGCTGTATTTCAAAAACTTAATAAATCTTTACGCGGGCATTCATTGCTTAAAATGCTTGAGGAATTGAGATCCGAATTAGATATCCCAGAGAATTTATTTGGTCATGCTAAATTACTTGACAGGTATTACATTGAAGCAAGATATCCAAACTCCTTTCCAGAGGGAAGTCCGTATGAGTTTTTTGATTTAAAATTAGCACAGCAAGCATATGATTCTGCAAGAGAAATCGTTGAATGGTGTCGTGATATTATCGGTAAATTATGATGAACTCATTCAAACTTTGAAGGAAATATCAGCGAGGATAAAGGATAAATTTGACTTTGTTTTGAAAATTTATCTTTTTGGTTCATTTGCAAAGGGCAAGTATACCCCAGAAAGCGACCTTGACATTTTGATAGTTCTTAGCAGGTGTGATTTGCCTTTTATTGAAAGGAGGGATTTGTTCGTTGACTTTTTTAAAGAAATTCCCTTTGATTTGAACATTTTTGCATATACGGAAGATGAAATCGGCGAAATGATTGCGCAGAAAAACTTATTTATAACAGAAGTTTTAAAGGAAGCGGTTGAAATTTCAAAATAAAAATAAATTTGAGAGAGCATGTCTCAAAATACACTTGTAACCCTTTCACTTCTTGCTTTGATTTTGCCTTTACTTGGTTTTCTACTTTTGATTTTCTTCGGGCGGAAACGGCTTCCAAGACAAGGCGATGTCGTTGAAACCGGGCTTGTTCTGGGTTCGCTTGTTTTGTCATTCATTGTTTTTTTCAATAAAATTTTGAACTTCCCTGATCCGATTGAGTGGAAATTTGAATGGGTGAATTTCGGAGTTGTGAGAAATTGGGGCGAGATGAAGATAACGCTTGGGATTTTAATTGATAATTTGTCCGCAACCATGCTCGTTGTGGTCACTGTTATAAGCTCCCTCGTCCATATCTTCTCAATAGGTTATATGAAGGATGACATTAGATATTCAAGATATTTTGCTTATCTCGGCTTCTTTACATTTTCAATGCTTGGGATTGTTTTAACGAATAATTTCTTCACGATGTATGTTTTTTGGGAGCTTGTTGGTGTTTCTTCTTATCTTTTGATTGGACATTGGTATGAGAAGAAATCGGCTTCGGATGCAGCAAAAAAAGCGTTCATCGTAAATAGAGTTGGTGACTTTGGATTTTTCATTGGGATAATGATAATCTGGTTAAGTTTGAAGACATTTAACTTCGGTGAGGTGTTTGCTGGCATTGAACAAGGGAAATTGTCGGGTGGATTGCTCACCGCTGCTGGAATTCTTGTGTTTTGTGGTGCTATTGGAAAGTCGGCGCAATTCCCGCTCCATGTTTGGCTTCCGGATGCAATGGAGGGTCCGACGCCGGTTAGCGCCTTGATTCACGCTGCGACGATGGTTGCTGCTGGTGTTTATCTTACCGCAAGGACCTATGCGATGATGACCGCTGACGCTTTAACTTTTATTGCATACATTGGGGCTATAACTGCTTTTATTTCGGCGACAATCGCAATAACCCAAACCGACATTAAGAAAGTGCTCGCTTATTCAACGATTTCACAGCTTGGTTATATGACTATGTCACTTGGTTCTGGGGCTTATGTAGCTGGGTTTTTCCATCTTGTGACTCACGCTGCTTTTAAAGCTGGACTGTTCCTTGGCTCTGGTTCGGTCATCCATGCGATGCATCACGCTTTACATAAAGTTCACGATCATCACACTGACCCGCAAGATATCAGAAATATGGGCGGATTGAAAAAGAAAATGCCGATAACTTATTACACATTTTTAATTTACACGCTTGCGATTTCGGGGATACCGTTGACATCGGGATTTTTGAGCAAAGATTCAATCCTTGCGGGTGCTTTCGCCTTTGGTAAGTTGTCCGGGCATGTGTTCATTCCTTTGATTGGGTTTTTCGTTGCTGGGTTGACGGCGTTTTATATGTTCAGGTTGTTGATTTTGACATTCCATGGCGAGCCAAAGAGAAGAGATGTGTTTGAGCATATACACGAATCACCAAAGGTTATGACAATTCCACTTTTGATTCTTGCTTTTCTATCTTTGTGGTTTATCTTTGGTTTAAATCCATTTGATGCAAGTTCAACTTGGGTTGAAAAATTCATACATAAGCCAAAGAGTGTCGTTCCAGCTCAACAACAATTCGCTTTCAATCTGCCGGAAAAAGTTGAAGAAGGTCTCGCAATTACAGAATATGACCACGCTCTCCACGAGGCGCATATCCCAGCGATGTTAATTTCTCTTTCAATGGCTGGGTTAGGTATATTGTTTGCTTTCTTAACTTATAAGTGGGGTAGGATAAGTGCTGAAAAGGTCGCCAATGCGATTAAACCTGTGTATTCCTTCCTTAAAAATAAGTGGTATTTTGACGAGCTTTATGCGAATACATTTGTCCTCGCAACGCTTGGGATTTCAAAGTTTGCACGATGGTTTGATTTAAAAGTCATAGATGGCATCGTTGATGGTTCAGCATATTTGACGAAACTTTGGTCGTTTGCGATTGGGAAATTTGACTGGAACATAATTGATGGGATTGTAAATCTTTTGGCTTATGTAACTGGATTTTTTGGTTATGTTGTTAGATTTTTGCAAAACGGGAAGGTTCAAACATACATCGTTTATGTTGTTTTTGCAGTGATAATCCTGTTTTACATTTTCATCGGATAAAGTTTTAAAAACAAAAATTCAGCAAAATAAATGCAGATACTTGGCATTGGAATTTTAACTTGGATTGTTTTTCTACCTGTTGTTGCAATGGTAATTGTCCTTGCGATTCCGAAGGGAAGGGAAAATTTGATAAAATGGATATCCGTCTTTGCC
>JAPYWO010000087.1 GCA_028276305.1 Candidatus Thermokryptus sp. | reverse complement strand
CAGGGATAGTTGAACGATTGATAAACTCTTTGTTTATAAAAAACGAATGAAACCGTTATGAAAAAGTTCATCGCCGTAGTTGGCTCAGGAAGCTGGGGGAAAAATCTTGTGAGAAATTTTCATGAGATTGGCGTTTTAAAAGCCGTTTGTGATATAAATGAGACAAATTTTGATGAACTTAGAGAGAAATATAGCGCAACTTATACCAATTCAATTGATGAAATTCTAAAGGACGATGAAATTAAAGCGGTTGCTATTGCAACGCCGTCGGAAACGCACTATGAACTTGCAAAGAAATTTTTATTATCGGGCAGAGATGTTTTTGTGGAGAAACCATTGGCGCTGAAAGTTGATGAAGCAGTTGAACTTGTGAAAATAGCCGAGGAGAAAAATTTAATTTTAATGGTTGACCATGTCCTTCAATATCATCCCGCTGTGCAGAAGCTTAAAGACCTAATAAAAAATGGGGAACTTGGCGAAATAAAATATATTTATTCAAACAGGTTAAATTTCGGAAAGTTTAGACGTGGGTGAATTGCCGGAAAAAGTTTCTTCCTTTGGTGAAAGTTATTTCATCACAGAAAATACTCAAGCAAATACAAGCGGTTTAAACGATGTATCAAAGATACCGTGTGATGTTACGGTTACTCACCTTGAATTTAAAAATGGAATCAGGGCTCATATCTTTGTCAGTTGGATTCATCCATACAAGGAGCAAAAACTCGTTGTCATAGGGACGAAGAAGATGGCTGTCTTTGATGATACAGAAAGGGAAAATAAACTTGTGCTTTATCCACACAAAGTTGAATGGATAAATTCTCTTCCTGTTGCTAAAAAAGCCGATGTAGAAGCCATTGACATACCTAAAGATGAACCTCTGAGAAATGCTTGTCTTCATTTCGTTGAATGTGTTAATTTAAGGAAAAAACCGTTGACGGATGGGACAGAGTCAATAAATGTTTTAAAGGTTCTTGAACTTGCGAGTGAATCATTGAAAAATAATGGTGTTAAATTGAAAATGGGCTCAAATTACTTTGCTCATGAAACTGCTGTGATTGATCAACCTTGTGAAATTGGTGAAGGGACAAAGATTTGGCATTTCACGCATATTATGAGCGGAGCGAAGATCGGAAAAAATTGTGTCATAGGGCAGAACTGTTTCATTGGTGCAAGGGCTGTGATAGGGGATGGGGTAAAAATTCAAAATAATGTATCCGTTTACGATCTTGTGACGCTTGAGGATTATGTTTTCGTAGGTCCCTCGGCTGTTTTTACGAACGACATCAACCCAAGGGCTAAATATCCCAAAGGTGGCAAATGGATACCGACGCTTGTTCGTGAAGGTGCTACAATTGGAGCAAACGCGACGATACTTTGCGGTATAACTATTGGGCGATGGGCGATGATTGGGGCTGGCGCTGTCGTCACAAAAGATGTTCCCGATTATGCGATCGTCACCGGTGTCCCAGCGAAAGTAACTGGTTGGATTTGTGAATGCGGTGAAAAAATAAACTTTAAAAAGGGTAATGCGGTCTGCAAAAAGTGTGGAAGAAAGTATCAGAAAAAGGGTAATAAAGTTATGCAAATCAAAAATTAAACGCGGGGTCAATTTATGGAGATACTTGAAAGATCAAAGGACTTGAAACTTAATACGAAATTTGTGCGAAAGATTCTCGTTGATTTCATAAGAAAGGAAACAACAAGATTCGGTCTTAACAAAGCTGTTATCGGTGTCTCTGGCGGAGTTGACTCTGCTGTTTCCGCTTACCTTGCAACGGAGGCGCTCGGCAAGGAAAATGTCCTTGGAGTTATGATGCCTTACAAGACAAGTTCACGGGATAGCATTGAAGATGCACAACTTGTCATTTCAAATCTTGGAATAAAGAGCGAATTAATTGATATAACCCCGATGTGTGAGCCATATTTTGAAAGATTTCCTGATATGGACAACATCAGACGCGGGAATGTCATGGCGAGGATGAGAATGATAATTTTATATGACCTTTCAGCTCGTGAGAAAGCTCTCGTAATTGGAACAAGCAACAAAACTGAACTTCTTCTCGGTTACGGAACTCTCTATGGCGATATGGCAAGTGCTATAAATCCTCTCGGTGATTTGTATAAAACACAGGTTTGGCAACTGGCTGAAGAGCTTGGGGTTCCAAGAAAAATAATAGAGAAAAAACCAACCGCTGACCTTTGGGTTGGACAAACAGACGAGGACGAGCTCGGTATTTCATATAAAGAGGTTGATAAACTGCTTTACTTCATGGTTGATGAAAGAAAGACGGATGAAGAGTTAATTGAACTTGGATTTGAAAGGGGATTAATTAAAAAGGTAAAACTTATGGTTCAGCGAAACCAGTTCAAAAGACGCCCGCCGATCATTGCGAAAATTTCATATAGAACGATAAATATTGATTTCAGATACGCCCGCGATTGGGGAAGTTGAACTTTGAACTTATCAACTTTAAAATGATCAATAATGATGACACAAAGAGAAGGAATTCCAAAGAGAGAAACGAAATAAATTTGACAACCGAAAAGAGCTTACCGAAGTATAAAATTAAAATTCCCGATATGTTGTTAATTAAAGACATTGAAAAAAGAAGAAATGTGAGGTTGAGGTTAAATTTTTCGTTAACAAGATAGATGAAATGGACTAATGTTAAAATGTAAATCGCCATCGGCAGGAAATGAATCTGTGAGATTGAAATTGCCCCTTGAATTGATTTTTGTTTTATGAATTTTTGAGGATTACCCAGATAATAATCACTTGTTTGTGAAATTGAAAGACCGATCTTCTCTGAATAGACGAAAAGGTTTATCACAACGAAGATCAAATTTAAGATTGCGAAGATAAAGACAATATAGGCGATAAATTTTTTCCCGTTTCTGTTATCAAGTTTTGGAAAGGTTATAATGATTATTAAAGTAACTAATATCACGAATTGGAAAAGCGAAAACGCAAAAATTTTCAGCCATGAAAATTCTCGTCCAAGGGATAAAATTAAAAGATCAATGAAAATGTAAATAATTCCAGAGACGCCGATGGAGGCGATGAGATATATTTTTGTTCTATCTTTTAGTTGTGAGTAAATTAACAGAGCTGAAAGACATAAAAATAAAATTCCGATGACGAATAAATTTATATGCGCTTCTTCAAGAACTTGGGCTGGTGAAATTTTCAATGGAAACTCCGGCTCACCGAAAAGAAAATTGCCGATCTTCTCAGCTGAAAATCCGAACTTGAACCAAAAGTTAACAAAATTTCCAATCCAGAATAGGATAAGGAAAAGGATGAAAAAAGATAAAGCAAAGCTAATCGGCTTTGGATTTTTTAAGTTTCCTGTCCAAAAGAATCTCATCTCACTTCACCAAAAATTACTTTCCAAAGCGCGATGACTTTTCTTGCATTGTCGGTTATCGCTATTGCTGTTAGTGTTGCACCGGTCATGTTTGGGACATCTCGGCGCAAACGCAAAAGGTCTTTCCCAAGTGTTTTACCTTTCAGATATTTCAACCAGTTATCATCTGCTTTGTATTCGGGCGGTTCTTTAAAAGAGAGAATCTGAATTAATTCAATTTCGCCTCTTTCATTTAAAATATAAAGCACAACCTCGGGTAGAGTCCTGACGATATGAACATCTACGAAGCCGTAAAATTTGACTTGGTCGTTAAATTTGACAAGGTAAAATGTAACAAGCTTGCTTTCAATTTCAACTCCCGAGAGTTCTTTAACCTTATTTTTTTGTGTTTCAGAAAGGACGATATTTTTTATCTCAATTTTGGAGTTGGGGTAAATTTCATTTAGAATCTTTTCTGGTTTCCCGATTTGAAAAAGCAGGAAAGTTAATAAAAGGATTGACATAGTGTTTAATTTTTTGTTTTAAAAAACCCGCCTGGGGAATCCCAGGCGGATTAACCTCAAAATGGGTTACATTAGAATATGAATCCGAGCCCCAAGTTGAACTGATCAATTTTCCACTCATCTAATCCAGTTCCTTTCCCGACTTGTAAATTTGACTTCGTGTTGCGAATTTGAGAGTTCATTTTCAAAACGACTTGAGGATGAGGTTTGAAGTCAATTCCAAGCGTTAGAACGCTTCTGTTTTTAGATGGATCTACATCGCCTGTGAAGACATCACGATTTAAATCGTATCTTTCATATCTGATAAATGGGGAAAGGGAAACAATTGATTCCGGGTAAAGCAATGGGATGATATTATAACCTGCTTCAACATAAAAACCATAAACGAGTTTTGAGCGTGATTTTGAAGTGTAAACTGAATTTCCCGAAGCGCTACCAAGTGCATAAAGACCTTTGACCGATGCATTTCCAAGCTGATATTGCGCCTCAAGTAGCCACAATCTAAACAGTGCGCTTTCAGTTCCTTTTTGTTCAGCTCCTGCTTTATCGCTTCCCCCACCATAGTAGAAAGAAGTGCCTATGTTAAGATTCTTTACACCAGATAAATCAAATCTCAACACACCCGCAAACTTATCAAAGTTAACAGTAGCGCCTCTTTGTCTTCCGTCAGCGATCCAAGTTGTGATCAAATCAGTCCTCAATCCATTCATAATTCCAAGCTTGTAAGACAGCCCGTTAAGTATATCTCCATAAGCCATAATTCCAATTTCTCTCCAAACGGTTGGAATTATGAATCTTTCAACATCAGGTCTCAATGTTCCAAAAAAGACGGGCGGTTCGTGATATTCGTTCATCCTGCTTGAAGGGACAAGGAATAATCCAGTTCTGAGATTAAATTTTGAACTCATTATGAAGTCAACATATAAGAATTCAACATAAACTTCTGGTTTTCTACTTCCGACATTTCCAATTCCAGCGTGCTCAATTTCAAGTTCTGAGTTAACAAGTATCTTTTCCGAAAATTTGTAGCCGATGTAAGGGATAAAACGCAGAACATCCCCTCTATCGGTTTTTGACCTATCAATGAAATTTTCATATGTTATTTCACCATATCCCGCTATTGAAAGACCTTTGGGGGTGTAATAAATTTTTGAAGCTGCTGGTCCGAGCCCAAAATATGATTTCAATTCAATCTCAGGCATTGCTACTTCAATGCGAAGCCGTCGGATTTCCTCTTTAATTGCTTCAATTTCCTGGCGCAATCTTTGTGTCTCTTCCGATTGAGCTTGAATTTGCGAAATTTCCATTTCAAGTTTTTTAATTTTCTCCTCAAGTTGTTTTATCTTTTCTTCCTGCGTTTGTGAGAATAAAACAATGGGAATTAAGGCGAGGAAGATCAATGTTAATTTTTTAATCATGTTTTTTCTCCGCTGTTTTGTTTGTTTTAAATATCAAGATTTCAAAAAGTTCCATAAACTTTTTGTTCATATAGATTGAGCCATCTTTGTACAAAATTAAAACGCCAACATCGGGGTTATCTTCAATGAATTTTCTTCTCATTTTTTCCGGCATCGCGAAAATAGCTGTTGAAAAAGCATCAGCAAAACCAGCGTCTTCATGCGCAACTGTGACTTGAAGGACATCTTCCTCGGGTGTCACAATGTGTTTTCTCAAATAGTTTCCAGATGTGGATATGCTGACATCTTTGAAGTTTACCATTTGAGCCAGCGATTTTCCATTTCTTGGGTCTTTTATCGCAATTGTTTTTTTATGCCCCCATATTTTCATATCTCCGCCTATTGAAATAAACCCTCTTTTAGTGTTAAGTTTTTCATATGCCTTTTCAATGGCAAATCCCTTCCCTATGCCACCTGGGTCAATCGCCATATTTTCCTCTTTCAGCATAACGCTATCTTCCTTAATTAGTATGTTTTTAAAGTTGACAAGTTCCTTTGCCTTTATCTCGTCAATTTTACCCAATCTTTTGGCATTGATCGTCAGAGCCCCTATGGTTATATCAAAATAGCCAAAGCTTTTCTCAGAAACCTCAATGGCTTTTTTTATCATCTCCAAAGTTACATCAGAAACCTTTACAAATCTTTTCCCCGCGTTTGCATTTATCTTTGAGATCTCCGATGAATCAATGTAATCGGAGAGTTTGACTTCAATATCGCGAAGGATTTCATAAGCTTTTTTGTTAAGTTCAGGGCTTGTCATTTCAATATAAGAGTATGTTCCCATCAAATAGTAGCTTTTCCCCTGGGACAGCGTTAAGTTCATCGACAAGAGAAGTAATGTTATGCAGAGTTTTAACATCACTTCATTTAGTTTATTTAGATTTAATCTAAATCAAATATAATAAATCCGCTTTAAAAAGTCAAGTT